>NZ_JAYMVV010000006.1:0-185089 GCF_048056635.1 Phaeobacter sp. JH20_08
ACGCGCCCGCCGATCAAACCCTCATAAATGCCACCGTCTTTCCGATGCGTCCAACCGTCTCTCCGGCCCGTCCCAGCGTCTCTCCGCTGCGTTTCCCGTCCAATCCAGCGTCGCCGCCGCACCGTCCGGTGTGTCTCAGCAGCGCCTCAGCGCCGCCGGTGAAGGGGGTTCTAAGGCCAGTTAAGGATGGCCGCAAGCGGTTTTTTGACATTTTCATGAAGTTTCCGGCAAAAAGTCATATTATCAAGCAATATCAGATTGTTACACATCCATATTCGACAGATCAACCCAGCTTCCTTGATCCATTCTGCCCGCAACCGCAGGTGCGATCACCAAAGATCCCCCTGCTCAAATCTATATATAGAGGTACGCACGCCCGGGACCACTAAACGCCTGCCGACTCGCGCTCATCCGACTCGGTGTCTCAGCGCGTCACGCGCCCCGAGCACGGGACTCTCAGCGTAAAAAGTCCACGCCGTGGCCCCCGGCTCGCAAAATCGACCCGCGCCGCGAGGTCACTATAAAGACTATGGCTTGTGTCGTCGCACCATCATAGGCTTTGGTGGAGCCGCAGCCGGGGCGTGGCGGCATCGGTCAGAACACTGGTCAATGTCCTCCTCATCGCCCGCCGACTGCGATGGAAGGCACGACCCGCCCGGGCCCGCTGATGCCTGGGCTGCCACGGAATCAACAGCGCAATCGCGGAACCAAGACAAAAGACGATGAGAGACCTTCCCCTATCCCAGTCCGCGCAGCGAGCGGCGGAGAGCCGTGCGTCAGCAGCCCCCCCGGCACCTGCCCCCGGCCAAGACGGAGCGCGCGCTACGAATGACGGTTTCCGCCACATGCTGCGCCGGATCACCCGTATGGAACATGACGCGGCAGAGCGGGCCTTTGCCCCGTTTCACGAAAGCCCCCTGCCCCATCTCGCCTGGTTTCTCAGCTGTCAGCATACTGCGCTCTACGCGCTATCGCGGACCAGCGGCGGCCAGACCGGTCGCGCCAGCCCGCTGCTGGCAGCGCTGATCGACGCCCTGCGCGCGGATTGCGCCGCCATCGGGCGACAGCCGGCCGTCATTGCAGCGGATACGCCAGAGCTGCACCCCACAGCCGTCGACTATCTGGTGCTTGGCTCGCGCATGGGCAATGAGGTGCTGCGCCGCCGCCTGAGCGATGCCGCAGGACCGGGGGAGCTGCCTGACTATTTCAGACCGCGCGACCATCTGGCGCCATGGCGGGCAACATGCGATGATCTGGATCACCTCCCCCCCGATGGCGCGCTGGCGCATCGGATCGTGGCGGATACCCGCAAGGGGTTTGACCTTTTCCAGACCGCCGCCCGGCTTACACCGTTCGGCACCACGCCGATTGAATTACCCGCTTGATATATAAGACTGCTGAGAAGACTGCGCGGATCGGACAGCGCGCATGATATTGATAACATCCCAATAAAAAGGGCCTGTATAATGGCTTTGGAACAAACCGTTTCCACCACGACCCTGACCAACTGCGATCGCGAACCCATTCATCAACTGGGCCGGGTGCAATCCTATGGCGGGCTGATCGCCTTATCGACCGATTGGATCGTGCAGCATGCTTCGGAGAACCTGCAGGAAATCCTGGGCATCGCGGCTGAGGAGGCCATCGGCCAGTCGCTGGCCGGGCTGATCACCGAGGCGGCCTTCAGCCGCATTCGCCGCAATCTGGGCGCCTTGGAAGCCCCTGACAGCAGCCTGCGCTTTTTCAACATCCCGTTGAAGACCGGCGTTCAGGCCTTTGATATCAGCATCCATCAGAGCGGGCGCCATCTGGTGGTGGAGTTCGAACCGAAGTTCGACCGCAGCGAGCGCGATGTGATGTCGGAGATCTATCCGCATTTCTCGCAGCTGCGCCGCGATGAGGGCATCGCCCGACTGGCGCAGGGGGCGGCACGGGGCCTGCAGGCGCTTTCCGGTTTCGATAGCGTGATGGTCTATCAGTTCCAGCCCGATCAGTCCGGCCAGGTCATTGCCGAGGTGCGCAGCGACCGGACCAAGAAATACGAAAACATGTTCTTTCCCGCCTCCGATATCCCGGTTCAGGCACGCGCGCTCTACAAACGCTCGCTGCTGCGGCTGATTGCGGATGTGGATGATGCCGGATCACCGATCACCCCCGCCTTCAAGATCGACGGCGCCCCCCTGGACCTGTCGCTGGCGGTGACGCGCGCCGTGTCGCCGATCCATCTGGAATATCTGCGCAACATGGGCGTGCGTGCCTCGATGTCGGTGTCGATCATGAAGGATGGCGAGCTTTGGGGGCTGTTTGCCTGCCACCACAATCGCCCGCGCTACATTGATTATGAGCGCCGCACCGCGATCGAGATGTTTGCCCATGTCTTCTCCTATGAGCTGAGCCAGTTCGAGACCAAGCAGCGCAGCCGCGAAGAAAAGAACATGAACCGGCTGCAAACGCAGCTGATGGCGATGCTGGCGGATGGCCGCCCGTTCAAGGACAGCCTGATATCGGTGTCCGAGGATATTCAGGACGTGATCCCGCATGACGGGCTGGTGCTCTACTCAGATGGCGACTTCCAGGCCACCGGCCTCACCCCGACCGCCGAGGAAACCCGGTCGCTGGCGCGGATGCTGGATCTGACCATCGGCACCACCGCCTTTTCCACCAACCAGCTGGAGAGCCTTCACGAACCCGCACGCGACTACATCGACCGCTGCGCAGGCATTCTGGCGATCCCGATCTCCAAACGCCCGCGCGACTATCTGATCCTGTGTCGGCGCAAGATCTCGCAGACCGTGGAATGGGCGGGGGATCCGACCAAACCGATGGAGGTCGGCCCCAATGGCGTGCGCCTTACCCCGCGCAAGAGCTTTGAGGCCTGGCAGGAAACCGTGGAATGGCGCAGTGTCCCCTGGGCAGAGGAAGCCCTTCACAGTGCCAATCTGCTGCGCACCGTGCTGCTGGAAATCTTCCTCAAGGTGACCGAGGCCGCCAATGCCGAACGGGCGCGGGCCGAGGAACAGCAGCAATTGCTGATCTCCGAACTCAACCACCGGGTCCGCAATATCCTCAACCTGATGCGCGGGCTGGTCACCCAGACCAAGGGAACGGCGCGCACGCTGACCGAATTTACCGACAATCTTGATGGCCGCATCCATTCGCTGGCACGCGCCCATGACCAGCTGACCAGCGAACAATGGGAGCCCGCCTCTCTGCGCGCCCTTATAACCTGCGAACTGGAGGCCTATACCACCGGGCGTACTGGTGAGGTGGTGATCAACGGTCCCGACGCGCTGATCTCGCCGACGGCGTTCACCACGCTGGCGCTTGTCCTGCATGAGCTGACCACGAACTCCGTCAAGCACGGCGCGCTCAGCAACGGGGTGGGCCGGGTCATCATCACCCTGAAGGAAGAAGACAGCGGCGCGCTTCTGATCGACTGGGTCGAACGGGGCGGGCCACCGGTTGCCCCTCCCTCGCGGCGCGGATTTGGCTCCTCGATCGTGGAGAATTCCATCCCGCATGAGCTGAAGGGCGATGCCACGATCCAGTACAAGACCACAGGTCTTGAGGCATCGTTCCGCATTCCCACCCTCTACCTGCACAAGATCGTCGATGAGACAACCGTCGCCAAGACCACCATCACGGTGGATCCGGCCCAACAGGCCGCGCAGCTTCAGGGCAAGGCGCTGGTGGTTGAGGACAGTTTCATCATCTCCATGGATCTTACCGCAATGCTCGAAGATATGGGTTTCTTCGAGGTCGCCAGCGCCTCCTCCGTCGGCAAGGCGCTGGACGCACTGGCGGAGGGCGGCTTTGAATATGCGGTGCTGGACGTCAATCTCGGCTCCGAACAATCGGTGCCGGTGGCCGAGGAGCTGGCCCGGCAGGGCATCCCCTTTGTGCTGACCACCGGGTATGGCGAGGTGCAGGATATCGTCGATATCTACCCGCCCTGCCCGATTGTGCAAAAACCGATCTCCGAAAGCGCGCTGGCCACGGCCCTGATCCGCGCAGTCGAGATGAAGGCCGCAAGGGATAGCTAAACCGCGACCTACCAGCACGATACGGGCCGCGCGATGTCACGCGCGGCCCGTTTTATTTGCGGCCGGCTGACGCCTCCGCGCAGCGCTCAGAGATCCACCTCAATCACGCCGCCCTTTTCTGCGGCCCGTGACTGGCACAGGATCACCGCGCCCTTGCGCTGCGCCTTGGACAGCACGAAATCGCGGTGTTCCACCTCGCCTGAAACCAGCCCGCATTTGCAAACACCACAGATGCCGTCGGAACATTTCACATCAATATGAATGCCGTTCTCCGCCAGCACATCGGTGGCAGTTTTCTCCGCAGGCACCAACACCTCACGCCCCGAGCGCGCCAGCTTCAGCGTGAAGTCGTGGTTTTCATACTCCGGCACCTCCGGCACCGAGAAATACTCAAGATGGCGCGCCTCCTCAGGGAAGCCCTGACGCTCTGCCGCCTCCATCACCCCATTCATGTAGCGATCCGGCCCGCAGCTGTAGACATGCCAGCCGTCCTGATACCCTGCCAGCAGCTGGTCCAGATCGGCGCGGCTGCCCTCATCCGAGACATGCACCCGCACATTGTCCGCCCAGCGCATCGCTGCAAGATCGTCGAGATAGCCTGCATCCTTGCGCGAGGGGACGGAGTAATGCAGCTCAAACGGCTGTCCCAACGCATGCAGACGATGCGCCATCGCAATCATCGGCGTGACACCAATTCCGCCCCCCATCAGGAAACTGCGGCTGGCCTCCTCCACCAGTGGGAAATGATTGATCGGTTTGGAGATAAAGACCCGCCGTTCCTTGGTGAAGATCCGATGGAGCAGCTTCGATCCCCCTCGCCCCACATCCTCGCGCAACACCCCGATCTGATATTTCGACCGATCCGCAGGATCCCCGGACATGGAATACTGGCGCAGGAACTCCGGTGCCACCACGATGTCCAGATGCGCCCCCGCCGTCCATTCGGGCAAGGGGCTGCCGTCGAGGCTCTGGAACTCGTACTTGGTGACGCCATCGCTCATCACATCGACATTCGACACCTCCACCCGCAGAACCGGGCTGTCGCTGTCATTGGTATAAATGTGATCCCAATCGCCGGTCTCGCCCCGCGCCCGGCGGGCTTTGTATTCCTCGGCGGTGATCATCGCCTGATAGGCCTCGATCCCCGCCTCCCGGTCCATAGGAAACGGATAGGGCCAGGGATGCGGCGCCAGATGCGCGGGGTACACCGCCAGCGTCTGATCCTCATAGCGCAGATCCAGATCCTTTTGCAGCGCGCGCGCATTGACCGGGTGGCGCGTCGGGCGATAGCCGCCGTCCTCTTCCAGCTCCAGATCCCACCACCATTTCTTGGCCGGGTTCATCTCGCCATTGCCGACCATGTCATCCAGCCGCGCCAGCGCAGGCGCCGCCGCTGGCATATTCATCGCCGCCCAGCGGAAGGGTTTTTCCTTGAATATCCCCTCCAGATTCCAGGGGCAGGTTTTCATACACCGCCCGCACATCGCCCCGCCGGGCGTGGTGATCCGGTAGGTGGTGCATTTCTGACTGTCCGACTTCCAGATTTCATAGCCATTGAACATCAGCTTCGGCCCGGCCGTGATCGCCCCCGACGGGCATTCGCGCGCACATTTGTTGCAAGCCTCGCAAAACGCCTGCAGGCCAAAATCAATCGGCTTGTCATGCGCCATTGGCATATCGGTGGTGACCACACCGGATTTCAGACGCGGCCCAAGGAAGGGATTCAGGATCACCTCACCAATCCGGCTCACTTCCCCCAGCCCCGACAACAGCAGCAGCGGCGGTTGCAACACCTCACCATCCATCACCGTATGGGCCTTCGCCTTGTAGCCGAGGTTGCGGATCTGCCGCGCAATCACGCCGCCCAGCAGCGAAAACCGCAGATAGGCCCGCATCGACTGCGCCACTGCAATCCAGTCGTCCCCCGAGGTGCCCTCGGTGGTGTCAAAGCCCTGATCGACAATCATCGAAATCGCCTGATCATGTTCCGGGTGGATCTCGGCGCCGGTGGCGTCATGGCTGTACCAGGTCCACTCCGGGCAGCGGCTGATCCCCACCGCATCAATCCCCAGCCAATAGCTCGCCGCCTTGATGTTGGCCGCATTGCGCTCCGCATCCGTGGGGCGCGGTGCCTGCGTGGCCGGCGCACCATCCTGCAGCAGCACAAAGGCCCCCAGCATCCGCCGCTGCGCCATCGAAGGCGCGGCCTTGCGCACGTAGAACCCGCCAGTTGCGGCCTGCTGATTGGTCTTGCCCATATCGCCGAACTGGCTGCGGGCAAACATGTCGGCGCGTTTGGGCACCCGCGCCACCCGCGCCTCGTCAATATAGGTGGTGGGATCCTCCACCCGCTTCAGCGTTTCAAACGGATGCGGGCCATCGCGAAAATCGCGGCGGGCAAAGGGGTCGCCATTCAGCGCTGAGCGTTCGGACCCGATCCCCAGCCACCATTTCGGCCCCTTCACCTGCATCACCGGTTGCAGATCCTGCGGCAACAGCGGCTTGTCCTGCGCCATGTCGAAATCGGTGGTCACAACCGCAACGCCAAACCGCGTCCCCAGATAGGGGTTCACCAGCTTGCCATCCTCAACCGTCGCAAGCCCCGCCGCAACGGTCAGCTGATTGAGATCCACATCCGCCGACGTCCCAGTATGCGCCTTGGCATCCCAGCCCAGCAGACGGATGTAATTCGCCAGCACCACCGCCGTCTCCGAGGCCCGCAGACAGGCGCGGTGCCGCTCGGCCCCCTCCAGCCAGTCGCAGCCCACCTCCTCCGGGCGCGGGTCGCGCGGCATGTCGTACAGGAACACAATCGAATGGGTGTGATCGCCGATGGTGGTCGGCGGCGCCTCCATCGCATCGCGCAGATCCGCCATGATCATGTCGATGCCAGAGGCCAGCGTCTTGGTCTGGCGGGTCTTCAGGTCGTGGGCCAGACGGTCGATATCGGGGTTGCGATAAGGCACGTGCAGCCGGGCAGAGGCAGGCATCGGCCCGATCCCCACCATCGCCGCATCGCTGAAATAGCCAAAGGCCTTGATATGATCGGCCCGCTCCTGCGGATCGCTCGGGCAGTCAGCCTGCGCCTTGTTGACCAGCCCGTCGCGGATCGCATCCATCATCGCCTGATATTCGCCCATCGCATTGACGATAGAGGCAGGCATATCGGGCCGGGCAAAACTCAGCCGTTGAAATGGCGGCACCGCCGTCAGATCCGGCATCACCCCGGGCTGCAACCGCTCCATCGGAAAGGGGCCCAGATGTATCGGGCGTGAGCGGGTCGAGAACAGACGAAGAGGCATGGCAGGGACCTGGTACAGGGATGGGCTGCCACGGGTTTACTCCAGAAATCGGAGATTGGAATAGGCTCCAACATCCAATTTATACAATCAGCTGTATAAACTACTGATATACATCAAAATTATTCACATCCAATTTCACATCACCCTGCCTAGCCGCGGCGGCCCTCAAAGGCACGGATAGCGATTCCACCATCAGAGAGCGACTGGCGCACCGAACGGGCCAGCTGCACCGCCGTGGGCGTGTCGCCATGCAGGCAGATGGTGTCGATGGCCGTGGGAATGCGGGCGCCACTCTCCGTGATGATGGCGCCTTCCTCGACCATCTTCAGGATCCGTGGTCCCGCAATCTCCGGGTCATGGATCACCGCGCCGGGCCGCGACCGGTCCACCAGCGTGCCATCGTCATTATAGGCCCGGTCGGCAAAGATCTCACCGCACCAGTTGCAGCCCAGCTCGCGCACCACCTCCTCCATGGCGGTGGCGGCCAGCACCATGATGATCAGATCCGGGTCCAGATCCAGCGCCGCCTCATAGCAGGTCCGCGCCATGCCGTGATCGACGCAGGCCATATTCGACAGGGCGCCATGCAGCTTCAGATGGCGCACCTCGGTGCCCGCTGCCCGCGCCATGCCCTGCGCTGCGCCCAGCTGGTAGCGGATCAGATTGGCCAGCGTATCCTGCGGCACCTGCATCTTGCGGCGACCAAACCCCTGCAAATCATCGAAACCGGGATGCGCGCCGATCCCGACGCCATGATCCCGCGCCAGTGCCATGGTCGCGGCCATCACATCCGGGTCGCCCGCATGAAACCCGCAGGCAATATTGGCCGAGGAGACCACGTCAAGCAGGGCTGCATCATCGCCCATCGTCCAAGGTCCAAAGCTTTCGCCCATATCGGCGTTCAGATCGACGGTTTTGCTCATGTCTCGGCTCCAGGCTCATCTCGGGGTTCAAAAGGATCCGCTGCGGCGGAAACCATGCCACCAATCAACTGATAGGACAGAAGGTCAGCCATATCAGCCGGATCGCGCAGCAACGGTCGGCAGGCAGAGGGAAGCCGCGCCAGCGCCGCGTCATGCGCCGCCTGCTGCGCCAGCCCTTCGGCCAGCGACACCCAGCGAAACCGCAGCACAGCCCCAGCCGCCGCCTGAACCGCCCGCGACAGATCACAGGGCAGAACCGTACCGATCCGGGGATAGCCGCCGGTGGTCTGCGCCTCGCGCAGCAGCAGGAACGGGCGGCCATCGCCGGTCATCTGCACATCGCCCGGCACGATGACCTCCGACAGCACGTTCAGCTGCCCCGCTGCGGCAAATCCCTCGCCCTCGGACATCAGTTGCAGCGCCATGCGGCTGGCGCGCCGCCCCGGCGTGAACGGCGTCTCGGCAAAGCGCCGACGCACCGCCGGGTCAAAAAGATCGGACTGGAAACTCTGGACCAACCGCAGCTCGCCGCCGGAGAACCGATCCGCCACATCAAGGCAAAGCCCGGTCACCCGCCGCGCCGCCGGCGTCGTCTCCTCGCCAACCGGCAGGATATCGCCCTCGGCCAGCGGCGCGCCAAGGGCTGCCACCAGATGCGTCGACCGTCCGCCCAGCCGCTGTGGTGTGGCCAATCCGCCGCCCAGATGCAGATAGCCATAGACGCCGCGCCGGGCCGCGCCGATCTCCAGCCGCTGCCCCGGTTCAATCCTGTGCGAGCCGTTCCAGACCAGCGGCGCACCATCCAGCGTAGCCTGCATCTCGGCGCCGGTCAGAGCAATCCGCATGGGTTCGGTTGCCTCGAACAGCCCGCCCATGCCGGCCATCTCCAGCGCCGCCAACCCGGCATCCTGCCGCAGCAGCGCCGCGCCCTCGACGAGCGCCAGCCGATCCGCCGCGCCGCCCTGCGACAGCCCCTGCCCGATATAGCCAACCCGTCCGCCGTCCTGCACCGTGCAGGAGGGACCGGTCCGCAGAACCCGCAGCGCTCTCATGCCGAAACCTCGCTGACAATGGCCCCGCCCTGCGGCGCACCGGTCTCGCGCAGACGCAGGAACTCGGCCGTTCCGACCGGCTCGAACTGCAACTCATCCCCCGCTCGCAGCGCAAATGGATCGGCGGCTTCGGGTTGAAACAGCGTCAGACCAGTCTGCCCGACATGGCGCCAGCCGGTCGGTGACGCGGTTGAAAACAGGACGAACTGGCGGATCGCAAGCACCAGCGCCCCGACCGGCACCTGAGGGGTGACTTCGCTCTGGCGCGGGATGTCCCAGTGTTCGCCCAAAGTGCCCAGATAGGGCTGCCCGGGGGCAAATCCGATGGTCAGCACCCTGACCCGCGCCGCGCCCAGCTCGTCAATTGCCGCCTGTTCGCTCAGGCCCGCCAGATCCGCCGCCTCGGCCAGCTGCGGCGCAAGCTCGGTCCCATAGACCGTGGGCACCCGCCAGAACCGCCGCCCCTGCGGCAAGGGCGCTTCGCGCCAGTCCCGTGTCTGCAACAGATCCGCCAGTGCCGCGTGCAAACGCTCATGCGGCAGCTCTGCCGGGTCAAACCGCACAAAGACCGAGGCCAGCGATGTCGCGGTTTCCACCACGCCGCTCAGCGCCAGATCGTCGACCGCACCGCGAAACGCCAGCGTGGCGCGATTGGTGGCCTCATCCAGCTGATCGCCAAAGCTGACCAGCATACCGGACAGCCCGACATTTCGGATCAACGGGTAGGTGGGTGATCCCTCACGCGACATGGTTCCTCCGACACAGGTCCGGGCGCCGGACCACCCCTGCCGGGCGGCTCAGCTATCCCCGTCCATTTTCGCCACAGGGTTGCGCTGCATCGTAGGGATAGTCAACCGGCCTCTTCCCGCGATCCCCCTGATATATCGGAGGGCGGGCAGAGGCCCAGTTTAGGGGCCAGTCAATAGCCCGGTCAAAGGCTCAGCTACAGGCAAGATCTGAGACCCGTCAGAGCCCCCGCTCTGACCCGCCCGGATGGCTACGCCGCCAGCGCCGCCGTGAACGGCAGCTCGACAACCCGCCCCCCTTCGACGACCAGCGCACGGTTCGGCTGCACCTCGATCCAGTTCCGGGTGTCGCTGTCCAGCGGCTCGGAGGTGACAATCACCCCCTCATCGTAGATCCGGTAATAGAGGCTCGGTGCGTATTGATCAGAGGCATAGCGCGCCGCAAAAAGCCGGGTACCGTCGGACCAGCAGGCGCCAAACCGCATATGCGGCGTGGTGCCATGATCGCGCGACACCGCTTCGACCTGCTGTACCGCCGCCGCCACCGCGCCAATCGGATCCTCATCAAGGCCAAGCCCAAGCGCGATCAGGAAAATCGCCTCACTCTCGGTGCCGCCCAGACGGTGATCGTAGAAAGCATCCGGGATCATCGTATCCAGCCGCTTGCGGAACATCATATGCCCACCGGCCTGACCATTGTGCATGAAGCTCCATTTGCCACTGGCAAACGGATGGCAATTGTTGCGCGAGGTCGCCGTCCCGGTCGAGGCGCGCACATGCGCCAGAAACAGCCCGGTCTTGGTGTGGCGCGAAATCTGCGCCAGATTTGGATCGGACCAGGCCGGATGGGTATCCTTGTACAGACAGGGTTCGGGCCGGTCCGAATACCAGGCCATACCAAACCCATCAGCATTGATCGGCGTCTTGCAGATCAGCGCGTTACGGCACTGATGCACCAGCGAATGTTCCGGTACGAACACCAGATCCTCAAGATAGCGCGGGGCCCCGTTCCAGGCGAGCAGACGGCACATTATGCCACCTTCGGCGCAAATCGCGCGGTAGAGACATCGACGTTATAGCCCTCGCAGAACCGTTGCGGATCCTGCGCCAGGTCCCGCACCGCATGGATGATCGCATCGGCTTTCTCATCGCTCAGCGTGGCGGAGAAGTTGAGCCGCGTCCAACCGGGCTTCTCGATCTCCTTGCCACCCAGAATGGCCGCCCGCATGGCGCGGGACTGCACCTGCCCGATGTTCAGCAGCCGATGCGCATAAGGTCCGGCACAGGCGCAGCCGCCGCGGGCCTGAACGCCGTAGTGATCCGACAGCATCCGGGTGAACAGCTGCTGGTGGATCGGCGCGCCGGTCTCCGGGTCCTGCACCTGAAACGAAAAGATCGGCAGCTTCTGCTTAGCGTTCGGATTGCCAAGGATTTGCAGATTGGGCAGACCCTGCCAGGCCGCCAGCGCCCGCTGGCGCAGCTCTTCCTGCCGCCGGTCCATAAACGCCTGACCCATCGCCTCCTTGACCAGCAGGCAGAGCGCGACGCGGATATCGCCCACCACATTGGGCGTGCCGGCCTCTTCTCGGGCGGCAAGATCCTCGGCGTAGTCATGCTGCCAGGGCGAGACGAATTTCACCGTGCCGCCACCGGGCAGCGTCGGGCGTGTGCTGGCCACTGCCGCCTTGCGCAGGATCATCACGCCGGATGCCCCCGGCCCGCCCAGGAATTTATGGGCGGAAAATACAATCGCATCCTTCTCGGCATCGGTGCCCGCCGCCATATCCATCGGCAGATAGGGGCCACCGCCCGCATAATCCCAGACCACCCGCGCGCCGTACCGGCGCAGCAACCGGCTGACCGCATCGGTGTCGGTGACAATCCCCGTCACGTTGGAGGCCGCTGAAAACGCCCCCACGATCAGGCGGTCGCCGCCTGCCGCCCCCTGCAAGACCGCCTCCAGCTCCGCCATGTCCGGCCCACCCTCGGCCGCTTCGGCAATCTCCACCACCTCGGCGCCGCTTTCGCGCCAGGGCAGGATGTTTGAGTGATGCTCATAAGGGCCAAGGATCACCAGCGGCCGCTGCCCCGCCGCCACCGCGCCGGACACCCCCAGCAGATGCACCAGCCGGTTCAGACCCGCCGTTGCACCCGATCCGGTAAACACCGTGGCAAAGCGATCATCGGCGCCGCAGATCCGCGCAATCGTCTGCCGTGCCGCGCCACGCAGCCGGGTCATGAAGCTGCCGCAATAAGACGCCTCGGTGTGACTGTTGGCATAGAACGGCAGCACCTCCGTCAGAACGAAGTCCTCAACCTGCCGCAGGGCGCGGCCAGAGGCGACATAATCGGCGTAGATCATCTTGACCGGCCCATTTGGCCCCGGCAGCTCGGCCCCCTCACCAATGACACCCGCACGCAGGCGCTCCAGACAATCCGCCCCGGCAAGTGATGCGCGAAAGCGATCAAGAAGGTTGGCAGGGGCGATATCTGTGGTCATTTGATCGGTCCTCTTGGAGTTATGCAGAGATACTACCAAGAAGATATGAAGAAACATCACTCATATACTGCGTGAGCACATCATTCTTTTCACGGAATGATCTCAAAACCTGCCAGTCCGCCGATCAAAACCTGCACAATCCGGCTACGGCCCACCAACGTGATCGCCAAACGCCCGAGTCGCCCGCGATCTCACCCGGTTCCAGAGCCCGAAGCAGGCAGAACCTGCGCCAGCGCAATCTTCAGCTTGTCAGTGATCTCGCCGATCTGATCCTCCGTCAGGATGAAGGGCGGCGCGAGCAGGATATGATCGCCGTTGCGCCCATCCCGCGTGCCCGCCATCGGATAGCAGATCAGCCCGGCCTCGAACGCGGCCTTCTTCAGCTTGCCCGCAATACCTAGGCCGGGATCAAAGGGCGTCTTGCTCTCCCGGTCGGCCACCAGCTCGATCCCGCGGAACAACCCGCGCCCGCGCAGATCGCCAACATGAGGATGCTGGCCAAAGGCCTCGACCAATGCGCCATGCAATGTCTCGCCCATCTCGGCGCTGCGCTGCACCAGCCCGCGATCCAGCAGCGCCCGCACCACTGCCAGCCCCGCCGCCGTTGCCACCGGGTGCCCGATATAGGTGTGGCCGTGCTGGAAAAACCCGCTGCCGCCTTCAATGGCGTCATAGATCCGGCGGCTGCACAGCATCGCGCCAATCGGCTGATAGCCAGCGCCCAGCCCCTTGGCGATACAGAGGATATCGGGCGCGACACCATCCGCCTCGCAGGCAAACAGATGCCCGGTGCGCCCCATGCCGCACATCACCTCATCCAGAATGAGCAACACGCCATATTGGTCGCAGATTTCGCGGATACGCTTGAAATAGCCCTCAACCGCAGGCACCGCGCCGGATGTCGCCCCCACCACAGGCTCCGCCATGAAGGCCATGACCGTCTCAGGCCCAAGCCGCAGGATCTCCGCCTCCAGCTCATTGGCGACACGCTGGCCATAGTCATAGCTGCTCTCGCCGTCGCCCCGGTCAACATATTCATAGCAGGGCGCGATATGCGAAATATCAATCAGCAGCGGCGCAAACTGCTGGCGTCGCCATTCATTGCCGCCCGCCGCCAGCGCCCCCAGCGTGTTGCCGTGATAGCTCTGCCTGCGCGCGATCACATGACGCCGCGCGCTGTCGCCGCGCTCCAGATGATACTGCCGCGCCAGCTTGATCGCGGCCTCGGTCGCCTCGGATCCGCCAGAGACGAAATAGACCCGGTCCAGATCCCCCGGCGCCTGTGAAATCAACAGATCCGCCAGCGCTTCGGCCGGTTCCGAGGTCATGAACCCGGTATGGGCAAAGGCCAGCTGGCCCACCTGCGCCTGCACGGCTGAAATCACCTCGGCATCGGAATGCCCCAGACAGGACACCGCCGCGCCGCCGGAGCCATCGAAATAGCGTTTGCCATTGGCATCAATCAGATAACAGCCATCGCCCCCAACGGCAGTGGGCAGATTGGCCTTGGTATGGCGCGGAAAAACATGGCTCATGGCTGAGCTCCTTGATCATTGAAAACAGAGCGCGCACAAGGCAGATGCCCCGCCGCACCGGCACGTTCGACAAAAGCCGCGACAGAGGCCGCGTTGTCAGGATACTCCGAACCGTCCGCAGCCTGGGTATTGTTTTCAAACCCGATCCGCAGCCGCCCCCCGGCCTCAAGCCCTGCCAGCAGGCAATCATGTTCCCTATGGCCAAAAGCGCAGAGCCCCCAGTCCAGATCCAGATCCGCAGTTGCCGCCAGAAACGGACGCAGCTCCGCCGGATGGGCCAGACGCGGCGGCGCGTAGCGTCCCAGAACGAATATCGCTGACCGCATCGCTGCGGGAATCCGCCCCGCAGCATAGCCCGCCCGCAGCAGGGCCACACAGTTCAGGTCATAAAGGATATGCTGCACCTGTGTCCCGGCCTCGGCGCAGATCGCATAGGCCCGCGCCGCCAGATCCGCATCGCGTGCCAGCTCCCGCACCGAGATCGAGGCCGCCGCCGGGCGCAGCGCCTCCAGACAGGCCAGCTGATCGGCCACGTCAAAAATCCCGGCACTCTCGGTGGTAATCTGGATCGCCATGCCCGGCGCGGCCTCGGCCACCGCCGCCATCGCCTCCCGGTAGCGCGCGGCATCCAGCGAATGCCCCCCGTCCCGGTCGCGCACATGCAGATGCAGCGCATCCGCCCCGGCGCGCTGACAGGTCGCCGCCGTCGCAGCAATCTCGGCCGTGCGCAACGGCAGACCTGCATGATCCGCCTGCTGCCGCCGTGCCCCATTGGGGGCCACCATCAGATGATATGTCGTCAACGCGTCGCTCCGCCTGTGTCCTGCACCGATCTGGCGCATAACAACACACGTTCTCAATCCGGCAATTCCAGAACATATGTTTTTTACAGAACTCATCCGCCAGCTCCGCGTCTGGAGCTAAATTGCGCCGACAACTGGACCTAGAGCAAAACGTAAATATAGCGTTTCGTAGTGACAGGGCGAGTCTGGCCAGCCGACCGGTGGCGGATCGCATTTTCGAACAACTTGGAAAGGGCATGTCATGGATGGCACGTTCAATGAAAACGACCTGAGCCGGGTCATCGCCGCCGACAAGGCCAACGTCTGGCATCACCTGATCCAGCACAAACCGTTTGAGGAAAACGACCCCCGCATCATCGTCGAGGGCAAGGGCATGCGGGTCTGGGACCAGAACGGCAAGGAATGGCTCGATGCCGTCTCCGGCGGTGTCTGGACCGTCAACGTCGGCTATGGCCGCGAGGAAATCGCCAAGGCGGTCTACGACCAGCTGATGAAACTCTGCTATTTTGCCCAGTCGGCAGGGTCCATCCCCGGTGCACTGTTCGCCGAGAAGCTGATCTCGAAAATGCCGGGGATGAGCCGGGTTTATTACAACAACTCCGGCTCCGAGGCGAATGAGAAAGCCTTCAAGATGGTGCGCCAGATCGCGCACAAGAAATACGGCGGCAAGAAAACCAAGATCCTCTACCGCGACCGCGACTACCACGGCTCGACCCTCGCGACGATGTCCGCAGGCGGTCAGGAAGAGCGCAATATGCAATACGGCCCCTTCGCGCCCGATTTCGTGAAGGTTCCCCACTGCATGGAATACCGCAAGCACGAGCTGGGTCTGGAGCATCTCTCCGGCAAGGAGTTCGGCATTGCCGCCGCCAACCTGATCGAAGAGGTCATCCTGCGCGAAGGCCCCGACACCGTCGGCGCGCTCTGCCTTGAACCGGTGACCGCAGGCGGCGGCGTCATTGAGGCGCCCGAAGGCTACTGGCCGCGCGTGCAGGAGATCTGCAAACAGTACGACATCCTCTTGCACATCGACGAAGTGGTCTGTGGCGTTGGCCGCACCGGCACCTGGTTCGGCTATCAGCACTACGGCATCCAGCCTGATTTCGTGACCATGGCCAAAGGTGTGGCCTCCGGCTATGCCGCGATTGCCTGCCTTGTCACCACCGAGGAGGTCTTCAACATGTTCAAGGATGACGCCAGTGATCCGATGAACTACTTCCGCGATATCTCCACCTTTGGCGGCTGCACCGCCGGTCCTGCGGCTGCGCTGGTCAATATGCAGATCATCGAGGATGAGAACCTGCTCGACAATTGCACCGCCATGGGCGCGCGGATGAAGGCCAACCTCGAGGCGCTGATGGAGAAACATCAGGTCATCGGCGATGTCCGCGGCAAGGGTCTGTTCCTCGGCGCCGAACTGGTCGCGGATCGCGAGACCAAGGAACCGGTGGACGAGAAACTGGCGCAGGCGGTTGTGGCTGAATGTGGCAATCAGAACGTCATCATCGGCGTGACCAACCGCTCCATTCCGGGCAAGAACAACACCCTGTGCTTCAGCCCCGCGCTGATCGTCACGCCGGAAGACGTGGACAAGATCACCGACGCGGTGGATGTGGCCCTGACCAAGGTGTTTGGCTGATCACCCCCAGCAGGCCTGATAAGTCAGGCCTGACAGACCGGTCCAATCTGGCCTGATCGAAAAATCCAAAGGTGGCCCTTACCACAGGGCCACCTTTTCTGCATCTCTGGGTCGGATGTTTCAGATCAAAGGTGCGCAACCATGTGGGCGTCTCCCCTGCCGCTGACGGGCAAGACCGTCAGCCTCACCCCGCTTCTGCCCGATCACGCCAGCGATCTGGCAGAAGCCGCCGCCGACGGTGACCTGCACCGGCTGTGGTACACGACAGTGCCCGCACCGCAGGATATCGGGGCCGAAATCAGCCGTCGTCTTGCCCTGCAACAGAGCGGCAAAATGGCCCCCTTCGCCGTGCTGGATCAGACAGGTCGCGCGGTCGGCATGACCACCTATATGAACATCGACGCCGCCAACCGCAGGCTGGAAATCGGCGCCACCTGGTATCGCAGATCGGTGCAGCGCAGCGGGATCAACACCGAATGCAAACGTCTGCTGCTCACCCATGCGTTTGAAACGCTCGGGGCCATCGCGGTGGAGTTCCGCACCCATCGTCTCAACCGCCAGAGCCGGGCCGCCATCGAACGGCTCGGCGCACAGCTCGACGGGATCCTTCGGGCGCATATGATACTGGCCAATGGCACCCTGCGCGACACCGCCGTCTATTCCATCACCGCCGCCGAATGGCCCACGATCCGCGCCCACCTGCAACATCTGTCAGACAGGTAACCCGGCCCGGTACGGAAGATCAGCTTTCTCACCATCACCATCATCACGGGCAAGATGCGGCATCACGGGCCTGACCCGGCGGCTGGGTTTTCCTCCGCAAGCGTGCAAAAAAAATACGTAAGTCCAGATTGCACCCCATTTATGTCCAGCCTACAGTGATTCATGGCTATCTCTGTCGACACCTTCTTTCTGAACCCCGACGCGCAAGGCACCCTGCAGGCGCAGATCCAGGAAATGATTGCCGAGGGCATTCTCTCCGGCCGCCTGCGGGTCGGGGAAAAACTGCCGTCCTCGCGCAAACTCGCCGCGCATCTGGGCATCAGCCGCATCACCGTGACGCTGGCCTACACAGAGCTGCTGGCCAATGATTACCTGATCTCCAGAGGGCGGTCGGGCTATTATGTCTCTGAAAACGCGCCGGTGCCGCCCAGCTATGCGCCCTCGCAGAAATCGGCCGATACGGTCGACTGGGCCTCCACCATCGTCGGCAACTACTGCGGCGGCGATACGCCCCGCAAACCGCAGAACTGGCGCGACTACCGCTATCCCTTCATCTACGGGCAGGCCGATGCCACGCTGTTTGACCACGCCAACTGGCGGCTCTGTGCCCTGCGCGCGCTGGGGCAAAAGGATTTTGCGGCCCTGACCAACGACTATTTCGATCAGGACGACCCGCTTCTGGTGGAATATATCGCCCGCCATACCCTGCCCCGGCGCGGCATCTCTGCCCGGCCCGAGGAGATCCTGATCACCCTTGGCGCCCAGAACGCGCTCTGGCTGGTGACCCAGCTGCTGCTGGGACCGGGCCGCAAGGCCGCGCTTGAGGATCCGACCTATTACACCTTGCGCGATCAGCTGGTCTATCGCGGCTGCCAGATCGACTGCCTGCCGGTGGATCACGACGGGCTGCCCCCGGATGCCATTCGCGATGACACCGATGTCATCTTCACCACCCCCAGCCACCAGAGCCCGACAACCGCCACCATGCCGATGGCGCGGCGCAAGCAGCTGCTGGAACGCGCCCGCGAGATCGACGCGGTGATTGTCGAAGACGATTATGAGTTTGAAATGTCCTTCCTCGGCGCGCCCTCCCCCGCGCTGAAGTCGCTCGACGCCGATGGCCGGGTGGTCTATGTCGGCAGCTTCTCCAAATCGCTCTTTCCGGGGCTGCGCCTTGGCTATCTGGTCGGCTCCGAGCCATTTATCCGTCAGGCCCGCGCGCTGCGCGCCAATGTGCTGCGCCACCCGCCCGGCCATGTGCAGCGCACCGTGGCCTATTTCCTGTCGCTCGGCCATTACGACGCCCAGATCCGCCGCATGGCCAAGGTGCTGCATGACCGCCGCTGCGTGATCGAAACGGCGGTGACCGATCACGGGCTCAGCGTCGCCGGGGTCGGCGTCTACGGCGGCTCTTCCCTCTGGATGCGGGCCGAGGATCACGTGGATACTGCGGTTGTTGCCCGATCGCTGGTTGAAAAAAGCGTCCTGATCGAACCCGGCGCGCCCTTCTTTGCCGCCGAACACCGCAAACAGAACTATTACCGGCTGGGCTATTCCTCGATCCCGTCCAGCCGGATCGAGCCGGGTCTGGCGCTGCTGGCCGATGCCCTGCGCCCCTGCCGCGCAAAGGCAGGCTAGCCCTGCAAGGCAATCCCACCCGGACCGCCCCAAAGCCTGCCCGGTGCCTGCCTCAAGCGTGCCTGAAGCGCCATCAGGCCGCGATCAGAACGCGCTCGGGACGCGCCGTGCCTGCGCCCCGTTTGCCGCCGCAGCGCAGCATTCGGCACGCCCCGGAATACTGGTCTTAATCCAGCCCGCGAACTGGCCCTAACCGCCCCTCGCGCGGCGGAATACACCAGAGTCATCCCGGCCTTTGTGCCGGCCCTATTGGCGTCTCATCAGGAGAACACGCGATGAAAATGACCACCGAGGAAGCATTTGTAAAAACACTGCAAATGCACGGCATCCAACATGCGTTTGGCATCATCGGCTCGGCCATGATGCCGATTTCCGACATCTTCCCCGAAGCCGGCATCACTTTCTGGGACTGCGCCCATGAAGGCTCCGGCGGGATGATGGCCGATGGCTACACCCGCGCCACCGGCAAGATGTCGATGATGATCGCCCAGAACGGCCCCGGCATCACCAACTTCGTAACCGCCGTCAAAACCGCCTACTGGAACCACACGCCGCTGCTGCTGGTCACCCCGCAGGCCGCGAACAAGACCATCGGTCAGGGCGGTTTCCAGGAAATGGAACAAATGCGCATGTTCGCCGACTGCGTGGCCTATCAGGAAGAGGTCCGCGACCCCTCCCGCGTGGCCGAAGTGCTGAACCGTGTGATCATGAACGCCAAACGCGCCTCAGCACCTGCGCAGCTGAACATCCCGCGCGACATGTGGACCCAGGTCATCGACATCGAACTGCCCGCCATCGTCGAATTCGAACGCCCCTCCGGTGGCGAAACCGCTGTCAGCGATGCGGCCAAACTGCTCTCCGAAGCCAAGAACCCGGTGATCCTGAACGGTGCCGGTGTTGTCCTGTCCAAGGGCGGCATCGCCGCGTCGAAAGCACTGGCCGAGCGTCTGGATGCTCCGGTTTGCGTGGGCTACCAGCACAACGATGCCTTCCCCGGCAACCACCCGCTGTTTGCAGGTCCGCTGGGCTACAACGGGTCCAAGGCCGGCATGGAGCTGATCAAGGACGCCGACGTCGTCCTCTGCCTCGGCACCCGTCTGAACCCGTTCTCCACCCTGCCGGGGTACGGCATGGAATACTGGCCGGCCAATGCCAAGATCATTCAGGTCGATATCAATCCCGACCGCATCGGCCTGACCAAGAAAGTCTCCGTCGGCATCATCGGCGACGCCGCCAAAGTGGCCAATGGCATTCTGGCGCAGCTGAGCGACACCGCCGGTGACGCGGGCCGCGACGAACGCAGGAACCGCATTGCGGAAACCAAATCCCGCTGGGCGCAGCAGCTGACTGAAATGACCCACGAGGACGACGATCCGGGCACCACCTGGAACCAGCGCGCCCGCGACGACAAACCCGACTGGATGAGCCCGCGCATGGCATGGCGCGCCATCCAGCAGGCCCTCCCCCGTGAGGCGATCATCTCCTCCGACATCGGCAACAACTGCGCCATCGGCAACGCCTACCCCTCCTTTGACGAAGGCCGCAAATACCTCGCCCCCGGCCTGTTCGGCCCCTGCGGCTATGGTCTGCCCGCTGTCATCGGCGCCAAGATCGGCTGCCCGGACACCCCTGTCGTCGGCTTCTCCGGCGACGGCGCATTCGGCATCGCCGTGACCGAGCTGACCGCCATCGGCCGCGAGGAATGGCCCGCCATCACCCATGTCGTGTTCCGCAACTACCAGTGGGGCGCGGAGAAACGGAACTCCACCCTGTGGTTTGACGACAACTTCGTCGGCACCGAGCTGGACGAGCAGGTCTCTTATGCAGGCATCGCCAAGGCCTGTGGTCTCAACGGCGTTGTGGCCCGCACCATGGACGAGCTGACCTCGGCACTGGCGCAGGCCATCGAGGACCAGAAAAACGGCAAGACCACCCTGATCGAAGCCATGATCAACCAGGAACTGGGGGAACCGTTCCGCCGTGACGCCATGAAGAAACCGGTCCGCGTGGCAGGCATCGACAAGGCCGACATGCGCGAACAGCAGGTCTGACGCAAATGCCCCTGCCTTTTGATCTCTCAATGGGCGCGGGCGCCTTTCTGGCCGCCGCATTGTTTGCGGCGGCCTTTATCCGCGGTTACTCCGGCTTTGGCTTTTCCGCGATCTTCATCATCCTTGCCGCTCTCATCACCAACCCGCTGCCGCTGATCCCTGTGGTCTTTGCCTGCGAGATTGCGATGACCGTCTTTCAGGCGCGCGGCATCCGCCCCCATATCGACTGGCGCAGATCGGCGGCCCTCTTGGCAGGTGCCGCCGTTGCCACCCTGCCCGCCGTGGCCGTGATGGCGCGCCTTGGCCCGGATCAGGCCCGACTGGTGATCTCGGTGCTGATCTTTGCGCTCAGCCTGCTCCTGCTCAGTGGCTGGAGCCTCGCGCGGCCCATCGGCACTACCGGTCATGTCGCTGTGGGCATGGCCTCCGGCATGGCCAATAGCGCAGGTGTCGGTGGTCTGCCCGCCGCAGCCTTCATGACCGCGCAGCCGATCCCGCCTGCGGTGTTTCGCGCCACGATGATCGTGTTTCTCACCGGCATCGACCTGATGGCCCTGCCGGTGATGTCCGCCCATGGGCTGACCGGGCCGGACACGCTTTGGGGGGTTCTCCTTGCCTTTCCGATCCTTGGCGCGGGCGTCTGGGTCGGTTCACGCGGCTTTGCGCTCGCCGCGCCGCATCTGTTTCGTCGCTATGTCGTCACCCTGCTGGCGGCTCTGGCCGCCCTCAATATCGCGAAGGTTGCGCTATGAGCCCCCGATCCGCCGCCGATATCCTGATCCTCAATGCAGGATCCTCTTCGATCAAATTCGCGATCTTCGACGCCGACCTCACTCAGCGGCTCGCCGGTCTGGCCGAGGGGATCGGCACGCCGCAATCGCGCCTGCGCATCGCGGGCGACAGCCGGGACAGCCAGTTCCCCACCCATGCCGAGGCGCTGGCGGCCATTCTGGCGGCGCTGCCGGACCATGGCATTGATCCCGCAGATCTGGCCGCCGTGGGCCACCGGGTGGTGCATGGCGGGCGCAAGCTGACCAAGCCGGTGCGGATCACCGCCGATATCCGGGCCGAGATCGCCGACTGCACGCCGCTTGCCCCGCTGCATAACCCCCACAGCCTTGCCGCGATCGACACCATGGCCGCCACCGCACCCGATCTGCCGCAGTTTGCCAGCTTTGACACCTCGTTTCACGCCACCAACCCCGAGGTCGCAACGCGCTATGCGATCCCCCGCGTGGAAGAGACCAAGGGCATCCGCCGCTACGGGTTTCACGGTCTGTCCTACGCCTCGCTGGTGCGGCGCCTGCCGGAGATTTCCGGCGCCGCACTGCCCTCGCGCCTGCTGGCGTTTCACCTCGGCAATGGCGCGTCGCTCTGTGCGATCCGCAATGGCCAGTCCGTTGCCACCACCATGGGCTATTCGCCCCTGGATGGCCTCACCATGGGCACGCGGTCAGGCGGGATCGACGCCAATGCGGTGCTGCGCCTGGTCGAGGACAACGGCCTCGACCGCACCAAGGCGATCCTCAACAACGAAAGTGGCCTGCTCGGCCTGTCAGGTGGCAAATCCGACATGCGCAACCTGATGCTCGACCCCAGTGCTGACAGCGCCTTTGCCATCGAACATTTTTGCTATTGGAGCCTGCGTCATGCGGGCAGTCTGATTGCCGCAATGGAGGGGCTTGATGCCATCGCCTTCACCGGCGGCATCGGCGAAAACGCGGTGGGTGTGCGCGCCCGCATCCTGCGCGGTCTGGAATGGATCGGCGCGCGGATGGATGTGGATGCCAACCACGCCCGCAAATCGCGCCTGCATGCGGCCAGCTCCAAGGTGGCGATCTGGGTGGTCGAGGCCGAGGAAGAGCGCCAGATCGCCATGGATGCCCAGACCCTGATGGGGACGCCATGATCGCCGCCCCCGCCCTCCTGCCATCTCACGCGCCGGATCAGATCTGCGCCACCGTCAGAACGGTCGCCGCCACGATATCCTCGACCGAGGCGCCCCGGCTCAGATCGCAGACCGGCTTGGCAAAGCCCTGCAAGAACGGCCCCAGCGCCTGCGCGCCGCCCAATTCCTGGCAGAGTTTGTATCCGATGTTGCCCGCATCCAGCGTCGGGAAGATCAGCACATTGGCCTTAACCGGGGCGATGCCCTTCTTCTCGGCAATCCCAGGGTTCAGCGCCGCATCCGCCTGCACCGGACCTGCAAACCCGCTGGCCTCTGCCGCCGCGCGCACCAGCGCCACACTGTCGCCATCGCCCGAACTGCCGGTGGAAAACGACAGCATCGCAACCCGCGCAGCCCCCAAGAGCGCCTCGGCAGAGCGCGCAGAAGCCCGTGCAATATCAGCCAGTTGCGCGGCATCCGGCGCCACGTTGACGGCACAGTCGGCAAACACCAATTCGCGCCCATCGGGAAAGATCATCAGGAAAAACGACGAGGCGGTGCTGACCCCTGCATCCAGCCCGATGCCGATACTCGCAGCTTCGATCACCCGGCGCGTGGGCACATCCGCACCCGCCACCATCGCATCCGCTTCGCCCGCAGAAACCATCGCGGCCGCGCGGTACAAGGGTTTTGCGAGCATCCGCTTGGCAATCCCCTCTTTCATGCCGCGCGCGGCCACCAGCACCTCCACATGCGCGTCAGACAGCGGCGCCAAAGGCACCGCCTCCACCAGCCCCGCGCGGGTCAGCTGGTCGACGGCGGCCGCCACTCTGGGATCGTCCATTTCGGGGAACACCACCCGCGCCTTGCGGTTGCGGGCCTGCGCATATGCCTTTTCAAGTACAGTCATTTTTATCTCCCTTGCGGGGAAAGGAGCCAGCAATGAGCGATGACGTCAAGATCAACCGGGGCCTCAAGGGGATCTACTTCGAACGCTCCGGGGTCTCCGACATTGATGGCGCCAAGGGCGAGCTGAGCTATCGCGGCTATTCGATTCACGATCTCGCCACCCACTCCACCTTCGAGGAAGTCTGCTACCTGCTGATCCACGGCGAGCTGCCCACTGCCGAGGAACTGGCCGGTTTTGACGCCGCGTTGAAATCCGCGCGGGCGCTGCCGCCGGCGGTGCTCGATATCATCCGCGCCACCAAGGATGGCCATCCGATGGACGTGCTGCGCACTGCCGTCTCCGCCCTCGCCGCGCTCGAACCAGACAGCCAGCAGGTGGGCGAAGACGCCTTCGTTGCCAACGGCATCCGGCTGATTTCGCAGGTGCCGATCATCATCGCCGCCCATGACGCGATCCGAAATAACCGCGAAGTGGTCGCGCCCGACATGGATCTCAGCCATGCGGGCAACTGGCTGTGGATGCTGAAGGGTGAAAAACCCACAGCCGAGGCCACCCGGCTGGCGGATGTGGATTTCATCCTGCACGCCGAACATGGCGCCAATGCCTCCAGCTTTGCCGCGCGCGTCACCATCGGGACCGAAACCAATCTGCACGGCGGCATTGTCACCGCGCTCTCCACCCTTGCAGGTCCGGCCCATGGCGGCGCTGCCGAAGACGTGATGAAGATGGTGCATGAGATCGGCACCCCCGACAAAGCCGCCGCCTATGTGAAGGCCAAGCGCGCCGCCAAGGAGGCCGTCACCGGATTTGGCCACCGCGTCTACCGCAAGGAAGACCCGCGCGCGCGGCACATGCGCGACGGCGTGCGCCAGCTGGGTGCGGAAATGGGCGCGCCCGAATGGTATGAAATCCTGCAAGCCGTGGTCGAGGCGATGCAACCCTACGCGCGCCATGGTCTCAACGTGAATGTCGATTTCTACTCCGGCGTGATCTACCAATTGCATGGTATCGCGATGGATCTCTACGTGCCGATCTTTGCCATCGGGCGGATGCCCGGCTGGATCATCCAGTGCATCGAACAGCAGCGCGGCAATATCCTGATCCGCCCGCTGACCCTTTACAACGGGCCGGAACCCCGCGCCTATATTCCGATAAATACGCGCTGATCCCACGCACTCCGCGCCATATCACATAACGCCGCCCGGCCCATGCAGGCCCGGCGCATCATCAAACAGGGACACCATGGCACATACCCAGCCCCAGCTAGACACCTCGCCGCCCGTGTCGGACGAGATCCGCCAGACCACCTGCTACATGTGCGCCTGCCGCTGCGGCATCAACGTCCACATGAAAACCGGCGAGGACGGCCAGAAGAAGGTCGCCTATATCGAAGGCAACCGCGATCACCCGGTGAACAAGGGCGTGCTCTGCGCCAAAGGCTCCGCCGGCATCATGCAGCACAACGCGCCCTCGCGTCTGCGTGCGCCGATGAAACGCGTCGGCCCGCGCGGCTCCGGCAAGTTCGAGGAAATCTCCTGGGACGAGGCGCTGGACATCGCCGCGGGCTGGCTGGAACCGATCCGCGAGGATAACCCCGAAAAGCTGGCGTTTTTCACCGGCCGCGACCAGTCCCAGAGCTTCACCAGCTTCTGGGCGCAGAACTTCGGCACCTGCAACTATGCAGCCCATGGCGGTTTCTGCTCGGTCAATATGGCCACCGCCGGCATCTACACCATGGGCGGCGCGTTCTGGGAATTCGGCCAGCCCGACTGGGACCATACCAAGCTGTTCCTGCTGTTCGGCGTCGCCGAGGATCACGACAGCAACCCCATCAAGATGGGCATCGGCAAGATCAAGGCGCGCGGCGCGCGGGTCATCGGGGTAAACCCGATCCGCTCAGGCTATAACGCGGTGGCGGATGATTGGGTCGGCATCACGCCGGGCACCGACGGGCTGTTCATCCTGTCGCTGGTGCATGTGCTGATGAAGGCCGGCAAGATCGACCTCGACTACCTCGGCCAGTTCACCAATGCGCCGGTGCTGGTCAATCAGGATCCCGCCAGCCCCGACTATGGCCTGTTCCTGCGCGACGATCACGGCGCGCCGCTGGTGATCAATCGCACCACCGGCAAGCTGGCGCCCTTTGACATGCGCGGCGTGCGCCCCGATCTGGGCGGCTCGTTCGAACTCGATGGCATCACCCATGTGTCGGTGTTCCAGCTGATGGCCCAGCGCTATCTCAGCGACGATTACGCCCCCGAAGCGGTGGCCGAGCGCTGCGGCATCCCCGCCAAACGCATCCGTGCCATCGCCGCCGAACTGGCCCGCGTCGCCTTTGACGAGGCGTTCGAGCTGGATCAGGAATGGACCGATTTCCGCGGCGAAACCCATAAAACCATGAAGGGCCGCCCGGTTGCCATGCACTCCATGCGCGGTGTCTCGGCCCATGCCAACGGGTTCCAGACCTGCCGCGCCCTGCATGTGTTGCAGATCCTTCTGGGCACGGTCGAGGCCCCCGGCGGCTTCCGATTCAAACCACCCTACCCCAAACCGGTAGAGGCGCATCCCGCGCCCCATTGCCGCGTCACCCCGAACAAACCGCTGGATGGTCCGCATCTGGGCTTTGTTCACGGGCCGGAACATCTGGCGCTGAAAACCGACGGCAGCCCGGCGCGCATCGACAAGGCGTTTACCTGGGAAAACCCGATGTCCAGCCACGGGCTGATGCATATGGTTATCTCCAACGCCCATGCCGGCGATCCCTACAAGATCGACACGCTGTTCATGTATATGGCGAATATGTCGTGGAACTCCTCGATGAACACGCGCGGCGTGATGGAGATGCTGACCGATACCGACGACAACGGCGACTATGTGATCCCCCGGATCATCTATTCGGACGCCTATTCCTCTGAGATGGTGGCCTATGCCGATCTGATCCTGCCTGACACCACCTATCTGGAGCGCCACGACTGTATTTCCCTGCTGGACCGCCCGATCTGCGAAGCCGATGGCGCAGCCGATGCGATCCGCTGGCCTGTGGTCGAACCCGACCGCGATGTGCGGGGTTTCCAGACCGTGCTGGTGCAGCTTGCCAACAAAATGAAGCTGCCCGGCTTCACCCATGAGGATGGCACCGCCAAATGGCAGGACTATGCCGATTATATCGTGAACCACGAACGCAAACCCGGCATCGGTCCGCTGGCTGGCTTTCGCGGTGAAAATGGCGACAAGGTTGGCCGGGGCGAGGTGAACCCCGAACAGCTGAACAAATACATCGAAAACGGCGGTTTCTTTGTCGAACATATCCCGGCAGAGGCCAGCTATTTCAAACCCTGGAACATGGCCTATCAGGACTGGGCGGTGAACCTCGGTCTGTTCGACAGCCCGCAGCCCTATCTGTTCCAGCTCTATGTCGAACCGCTGCGCAAATTCCAGCTGGCTGCCGAAGGCCACGGCGAACGTCAGCCGCCCGACCATCTGCGCGACCGCATTCGCCAGACCATGGACCCGCTGCCGATCTGGTACGAGACCGATCAGCAGGGCAACGAAGGCTTCACCGTCAACGCCCTGACCCAGCGCCCGATGGCGATGTATCACTCCTGGGGCACGCAGAACGCCTGGCTGCGCCAGATCCACGGGCGCAACCCGCTTTATGTGCCGACCAAACTGATGCGGCAGAACAATCTCAGCGATGGCGACTGGGCCAAGGTCACCTCCCCCCATGGCGAAATCACTGTTCCGGTGATGGAGATGGCCGCGCTCAATGAAAACACCGTCTGGACCTGGAACGCCATCGGCAAGCGCAAGGGTGCCTGGGCGCTGGAGGAAAACGCCCCCGAAGCCACCAAGGGCTTCCTGCTGAACCATCTGATCCACGAGCTGCTGCCGCCCAAGGGCGACGGCCTCCGCTGGGCCAACTCCGACCCGATCACCGGTCAGGCCGCATGGTTCGACCTCAAGGTGAAGATCGAGAAAGCCGCCGCGCCGGACGATCTGAGCGAAAGCCAACCCGCCATCCCGGCGCAGGCCTCGCCGGTGGGCACCGGCCCCAAAGACCTCACATGGAAGGTGGGCAAATGATCGACCCAATTTTCTTCGAGGAAAATTGCCAAGAAAATACCCGTCTTCTTGGTTCCGCAACTTGTACTGAGGGTATGCAATGACCGAGCTTCCCACCAGGACCGACCGCAAGATGGGTCTGGTCATTGACCTTGATACCTGCGTCGGCTGCCATGCCTGTGTGATCTCCTGCAAGGGCTGGAACACCGAAAACTATGGCGCGCCGCTCAGCGATCAGAACGCCTATGGCGCTGATCCCTCCGGCACCTTCCTTAACCGTGTGCATTCCTATGAGGTGCAGCCCTCCCCCTGTGCCAGCCAGCCCAACCCAGCAGCCCAGCTGGTGCATTTCCCGAAATCCTGCCTGCACTGCGAGGACGCCCCCTGCGTCACCGTCTGCCCCACCGGCGCCAGCTACAAGCGGGTGGAAGACGGTATCGTGCTGGTGAACGAGGACAATTGCATCGGCTGTGGCCTATGTGCCTGGTCCTGCCCCTATGGCGCGCGCGAGTTGGATCTGGCCGAAGGGGTGATGA
Source organism: Phaeobacter sp. JH20_08 (assembly GCF_048056635.1). NCBI lineage: Bacteria > Pseudomonadati > Pseudomonadota > Alphaproteobacteria > Rhodobacterales > Roseobacteraceae > Phaeobacter > Phaeobacter sp. JH20_08. Next base: position 28,352 of record NZ_JAYMVV010000006.1, read on the forward strand.
AGAAATGCACCCTCTGCGTCGACCGGATCTACAATGAGAACCTGCCGGAGGTGGACCGTGTGCCCTCCTGCGTGCGCACCTGTCCGGCAGGCGCGCGCCATTTTGGCGATCTGGGGGATCCCGACAGCGATGTCTCCAAACTGGTGGCCGCACGCGGCGGCATGGATCTGATGCCGGAAATGGGCACCAAACCGGTGAACAAATACCTGCCGCCCCGCCCCAAGGACCAGATCGAGGACCAGATCGACATCCTCGCCCCGCTGCTGGCCCCCGTCGCCGAAGATCCCAAAGGCTTCCTTGGCTGGCTGGACAAGGCGCTTGATAAGCTTCCGGGACAGACTTCAGGGGGGGCAAGCTGATGCATCCGGCACCATCCGTTATCATCTTCACCACCCTCTCCGGTCTGGGCTTTGGCCTTCTGGCCTTCCTTGGCCTCGGCAAGCCCGAGGTCACCGGCTGGGTTGCCTTTGTGTTCTATGCCATCGCCTTTGGCTTTGCGGTGGGCGGGCTTCTGGCTTCGACGTTTCACCTCGGCCGACCGGAACGGGCCTGGCGCGCCTTCACCCAGTGGAAAACCAGCTGGCTCAGCCGTGAGGGCATCTGCGCGGTTGCAGCCCTCATCGTGATGGGGCTTTTTGCCTTTGGCGCGGTGTTTCTGGACACCCATTGGTGGGCGCTTGGCTGGCTCGGTGCGGCGCTGTCGCTGGCAACGGTCTTTACCACCTCGATGATCTACACCCAGCTGAAGACCATCCCGCGCTGGAACATGTCCCTGACGCCGGTGATGTTCCTGTCCTTCAGCCTTGCGGGCGGATCGCTGCTGGCTGGGGCCGAGGCGCTGGCGCCCTGGCTTCTGGCCATCGCAGGCTCGGTGCAGCTGGCCTATTGGGCCAAGGGCGATCAGGCCTTTGCCAGCTCCGGCACCAATATGGGCACCGCCACCGGCCTTGGCGATCGCGGCACGGTCCGCGCGTTTGAGCCGCCCCATACCGGCTCCAATTATCTGCTGCGCGAATTCGTGCATGTGGTCGGGCGCAAACACGCGCAGAAACTGCGCGTCATTGCCTTTGCCCTTGGCTTTGCGCTGCCCTTGGTCTGCCTGATCCTGCCAGTTGAGGGTCTGATGCTCAAACACCTGCTCGCAGGCGTCGCCGTGCTGCTGCATATCGCCGGTATTGCCGTGTCGCGCTGGCTGTTCTTTGCCCAGGCCGAACATGTGGTCGGGCTTTATTACGGCAAACGCTGATCACCACCAAAGACCACAATCAGGGCGCCCCAGCGGCGCCCTTTTTCATTGAATGCGCATCCTTTTTTCAAAAAATCGCGCCGGTCATGTCACAAACCCGCCCGCTGCCTCGTCCTGTTTCTGAACCCATCAGAAAGGACCAAACCCATGACCCAACGTCTCGATTATTTCTCCGTCGCCGGTGATCTCTTCAAACCGATGCTGGAGCAGGAGAATCTGTTCAAGAACAGCACGCTGGAATACAGCGTGGTGGAGCTGGTGAAACTGCGCGCCTCGCAGATCAACGGCTGCGCCTTCTGCATCCATATGCACACCCATGAGATGCGCGCCCACGGCGAGAGCGAGGATCGGATGCATCTGCTGAACGCCTGGCGTGAATCGCCGCTCTACACGCCCCGCGAACGCGCCGCCCTGGCGTGGTGCGAGGCACTGACGCGGGTGGAGGCCACCGCCGCACCGGATGCCGATTATGACGCCATGGCAGACCTGTTTGAGCCGCGCGAACAGGTGATGCTGACCCTGCTGATTGGCGCCATCAACAGCTGGAACCGCATTGCAATCGGCTTTCGCAGCGCCCACCCTGTGAGCGAGGACCAGACCACAGGGGCCAACGCCGCGTGACAGCACCGATGAAAGACACCGGAACCGACGCGTTCCTGACCGCGCGGCCGCGATTGTTTGCGGCCGCCTATAGGATGCTCGGCAGTGTGACGGACGCCGAGGACGTCTTGCAGGATGCCTATCTGCGCTGGCAATCCGCACCCCAGGGCGAGATTCTGGATACCACCGGCTATCTGATGCGGATCACCACGCGGCTGTGCCTTGATCAGCTGAAATCGGCCCGCAAACGGCGCGAGACCTACCCCGGTGAATGGCTGCCGGAACCGGTGCTCACCGATGACGCCACAGAGCAGCTGGACCATGACGTCTCGGTTGCGCTGCTCCTGGCGCTGGACGCGCTGTCGCCGCTCGAACGCGCGGCCTTTCTGCTGCATGATATCTTCGACAGCTCTTACGGGGATGTGGCCGCCGCCCTGAACCGCTCGCCCGAGGCCTGCCGCCAGCTCGCCACCCGCGCCCGCCGCAAGGTGCAGGCGCTGCGCCCCCAGCGCCCCGGCAACCCGGATGAAGGGCGCGCGCTGACCGAGGCGTTCTTTCGCGCCTCCAAGACCGGTGACACCGCCGCCCTGACCCGGCTGCTGACCGAAGATGTGCAGCTGATTTCCGATGGCGGTGGCAAGGCGACTGCGGCGCTCAACCCGATCTACGGGCGCGACAAGGTGCTGCGGCTGCTGGCGGGGCTTGCCCGCAAGAGCAATCAGCCGGCCCCCGAACAATGGCGGTTGTGCCAGCTGAACGGGTTGCCTGCGATGCTGACCCGAGCCGAGGACGGCATCCTGCAAGCCACCTCTCTGGATATCCGCGACGGCCGGATTGCCCGCATCTATGTCACCCGCAACCCGGACAAGACCCGGCATCTGGCGGCGGCTCTGCCGTGATGGGCAGCCCCCCGTTGCCCGGCGACGCGCGCAGCGTTTACGGGGCCTGCACGCCGATTGGCTAACCTGCTGGGGATCGCGATCTGCTCCGGGATTTACGACCCCGGACACCATGGAAACCGACCCTGTTGGCAGTGATGCCGCCGGGGTCCGTGCAAAACAGTTTAGCACCGGGGCAGTGACGCGCCCCGCAGCTTCCAGCCTTTCCCGGGATCCTTCCTCGGGGCGGCGCCGCCTTTTTATTCTCGACGGATCTGGCGCTGGGGATGTGACCCTGAACCGCCAGTTAGAGACAGAAGACAGCCCAAACGAAACAGACCGGAACGCAGCAGCGTCCCGGTCCGAAGAACCATGTCTATGGTCGGTGTTCTACGCTTACAGCAGGCCCGCGTGTACCATCGCGGCATCAATCGCGGCCTTGGTGCTGTCGGTCAGACCGGTCAGCGGCAGGCGGATCTCCTCGCTGCACAGACCCAGTTTCGACAGGCCGTATTTCGCCCCGACCAGACCCGGCTCAATGAAAATCGCCTCATGCAGCGGCATCAGTTTGTCCTGATACTCCAGCGCCAATGCGTAATCACCCGCCAGCGTCGCCGCCTGGAATTCCGCGCAGAGCTTCGGCGCCACATTGGCCGTCACCGAGATGCAGCCGACGCCGCCATGGGCGTTGAACCCCAGCGCCGAGGCATCCTCGCCGGACAGCTGCACAAAATCCGCACCACAGGAGGCGCGCTGCTGCGACACACGGGCGATATCGCCGGTTGCATCCTTCACGCCGATGATGCGCTCCAGCTTGGCCAGTTCGCCCATGGTGGCGGGGGTCATATCGACAACCGAGCGACCGGGGATATTGTAGATCACGATCGGAATATCGGCGCAGTCATGCAGCTCGGTGAAATGCGCAATCAACCCGCGCTGAGTCGGCTTGTTATAATAGGGCGTCACCACCAGCGCGGCATCGGCACCGACCTCGGCTGCAAACTGCACAAACCGCTTGCCCTCGACCGTGTTGTTGGAGCCCGCACCGGCAATCACCGGCACCCGGCCAGCGGCGGTTTTCACCACCTCGGCAATCACGGTTTCATGCTCTTCATGGGTCAGCGTCGGGCTTTCACCGGTGGTCCCGACCGGGACCAGCGCAGTTGAGCCCTGGTCAATGTGCCATTCGACCAAGCGTTTGAGCGTATCCAGATCCAGCTCGCCGTTGGAAAACGGGGTGACGAGGGCTGGCATAGAGCCTTTGAACATGGGCACGCTCCCTTTGCTATTCGTGCAGGCGCGATTGCGCCGCCTTGGGTGATGGACATGCCGGGGATTTGAGTTGATACCGGCAGGTCACGGATTATCGTCATTGGCTCTATCCCCGGAACGTTGGAAAATGCAAGAGATGACACGCATTCTGGCCCTCATTGCCCTCATTTCCGCCAGCCTGAGCGGCCAACCTGCCATGGCGGTCGACCTTGGTCGCGCGCTGGAGCTGATGCGCTCGGAAAAATGGAGCGAGGCGGGGCGCAGTGCCGGGCGCGAAACCACCGTGGCCCGCGACGTCATCGAATGGCACCGCCTGCGGGAGGGCATGGGGTCGGTCTCTGATGTTGTGGCCTTTCTGGCGCGGCGTGCCGACTGGCCGGGGCTGGACCTTCTGCGGCGCAAGCACGAGCCGCAGATCGCCGAAGCCAGCCGCGACACCATTCTGGCCTATTACCGCGACCATCGCCCGCAGACCGCCGAGGGCGCGCTGAGCTATGGGCGTGCGCTGATCGGGGCCGGGCAAAAGGGCGAAGGCGAGGCCGAGCTGGTGCTGGCCTGGCGTACAATGCCGATGGGGTCGGTGATCCAGGACAACTATCTGAAAGACCACGCCAAGCTGCTCTCAGCGCATCACGCGGCCCGGCTCGACCAGATGTTGTGGGACAATCACAAGGTCAGCGCGCGGCAGATGCTGTCCCTGGTCAGCGCCGATCAGCGCAGGCTGGCGGAGGCGCGCCTCGCCCTTCAAGACGCCGAGCCGGGCGTTGACGGCAAAATCGCCGCCGTCCCCGACGCGCTGAAGGATGACGCGGGTCTCGCCTATGACCGCTTTGCCTGGCGCGACCGCAAGCGGCGGCAGGAGGATGCCATCAGCCTGATGATGGACCGCAGCACCTCGGCCAAGAAACTGGGACAGCCCGAAAAATGGCTGCGCCGCCGCCGGGATCTGGCGCGGCAGGACATGCGCGACGGCAACCACGAACGCGCCTATCAGCTGGCCGCCCATCACTTTGCCACGGCGGATGCAGGCTATGGTTATTCCGATTGCGAATGGCTGGCCGGCTATATCGCCCTGCGCAAGCTCAACGACCCCGAGCTGGCCGCCTATCACTTCGAACGCTTCCTCGCTTCGGTCGAAAGCCCGATCTCAATCGGACGCGGCGGCTATTGGCTGGGTCAGGCCTATGGCGCTCATGGCGATATCGAAAAAGCCCATGCCGCCTATGCCAAGGCGGCAGATTATCAGACGTCTTTCTACGGGTTGCTGGCGGCAGAGGTTCTGGGCCGCCCCTTTGATCCCGATCTGATCACCCCGCCGCAGCTGCCCGACTGGCGCGCGGCCAGCTTTTTGAACTCCACCGTCGCAGAGGCCGGCCTGCTGCTGTTGCAGGCTGGCGATCTGGCCCTGGCGGAACGCTTCCTCACCCATCTGGTTGAGGGGCTGGGCCCGGTCGAGGCGCGGCAGCTGGGCGAGATGGCGGTGGCCATGAACGAACCGCATCTGGCAGTGATGATCGCCAAACGCGCCGCGCAGACCGGCGAAGAGCTGGAAGCGGCCTATTTTCCGCTGCATCCCGTGGCCGAGAAAGATCTGCCAATGGCGCGGGAGATGACCCTTGCCATTGCCCGCCGCGAGAGCGAATTCGACCCCATCGTGATCAGCCATGCCGGCGCGCGCGGATTGATGCAGGTGATGCCCGCCACCGCCAAGCTGGTGGCCTCGAACATGGGTCTTCTGGCCGATCACACCACCGGGCGGCTGATCTCCGACTGGTCCTATAACGCGCTTCTGGGGAGCAATTATCTGGCCGATCTGGCGGGTGATTTTAACGGCAATGTGGTGATGATGGCCGCAGGCTACAACGCCGGCCCCCATCGCCCAAAGGCCTGGATGGACCGCTACGGCGATCCGCGCGATGGCACGCCGGGGATTGTCGACTGGATCGAACACATCCCCTTCAACGAGACGCGCAACTACGTGATGCGCGTCACCGAGAGCCTGCCGATCTATCGCGCGCGCCTTGGCAAACCGCCGCTGCCGGTGCCGTTCTCCAAGGAACTGGCCGGATCAACTCTTGACGCGTTCGCGCCATAGGGTGAACAGGCCGGCCGCCACGATAATGGACGCACCGATGGCGACATTGGTGCGGATCACCTCGCCAAAGACAACCACCCCAAGTGCCGCGGCCCAGATCAGGTGGAAATAGGCAAAGGGCTGCACCGCGCTGGCCTCGGCCATCTCATAGCATTTGATCAGCAGCCAATGCCCGGTCACACCCGTGAGGCACAGGACGGCCATCCACATCCAGTCGCCCTGGCTCATCGGCTCCCAGTACCAGATGCCGACAAGGGTCATCGCCACCATGCCCGCAACCCCGGTCCAGAAGAAACTGGTCGCCGTGCTGTCGCGCCGCGCTGCATAGCGGGTGATCAGACCATAAAGCGCAAACATCAGCGCCGAAACAAACGGGATGATCGCCAGCGGATCAAAGACACCGACGCCCGGTTGCAGGATGATCAGCACACCAATCAGCCCCACCGAGATCGCCGCCCAGCGCCGCCAGCCGACCTTCTCGCCCAGCACCGGCCCGCTCAGGGCCGCCACCAGCAGCGGATAGCAGATAAACACCGCCACGCTTTCGACCAGCCCAAGCACGGTAAAGGCATAGACAGCCACGCAGATTTCCGCCACCAGCAGCACGCCGCGAAAGACCTGCAACCCCAGCTGATCGGTGCGGGCCGTGGCGCGAATACCTCCCGGCGCGCGCGCCGCAAGTGCAATCACAAACAGCGCAAAGAACCAGTAACGCACCATGATCACCATGAAGGTGTTGTACTGTCCCGCCAGATGCCGCGAGATGCCATCCTGCAAGGCAAACACAATGGTTGCCGCAATCATCAGAAGCACGCCGGCGGTGACGTTGTTCTGCTGGATGATCCGGGGCGGATGAGGCTCCAGCATCTTGGCGTCGGGGCGCATGGTCATCGCAATATTGCCTTTGTCATATGCCGCTTGCGCCCGAAACCGGGCGTGCGTGTTACGTCAAATCCGGCAGCCTCCAGCCCGCGGCGGACAAATCCCGCCGCCGTGTAGGTCGCCGCCGTGCCGCCTGCCGCCGTGTGACGGGCAACCTCTTCCAGCAGGTCGTCCTGCCACAGCTCCGGGTTCTTTGCCGGGGAGAACCCGTCCAAGAACCAGGCATCCGCCTTGCCTGTCCACTCCGGCAGCGACACGCGGGCGTCGCCGGTGAGGACAGTGACACGCAGGTTGCCGAGATCGCAGAGGCCCGGCCCGCCCCAGACCGCCAGAAACCGTTCGGCCCAGGGCGCCACCTCGGGAAAGGCCTGAAGCGCACGGGCCATATCGTCCGTGGCCATGGGGAAGGCCTCGAAACTGGTGAAATGCAGCACCGCTGCGGTGTCATGTTCAGCCTGCGCCGTCTCCCAGGCCCGCCAGGCGGCCAGCAGGTTCAACCCAGTGCCAAAGCCGAGTTCGGCAATATGGAAATCCGCACCCGCCTCCGCCGCAGCGGCAAAGCGATCAGAAAGATCATTGCCGCCCAGAAACACATGCTCCGTCTCGGCCAGCCCATCATGGATGGAGAAATAGGGATCGTCGAACTGATCCGACACCGGAATGCTGCCATCCCGCCAGCTGAGCCGGGCCTGCTGGTCTGCCATGCGATAATCCCCTAAGTGATGTGGTGAACGACGCGACACTGGCGAAAGGGTGCAGGAATGGCAATGGCGGATATCACCATACGCGGGGCCGGGATCTTTGGCCTGTCGATTGCCTGGGCCTGCGCACGGCGCGGCGCCAAGGTCCAGATCATTGATCCCTTTGGCGCCGGCTCAGGCTCCAGCGGCGGTCTGGTCGGCGCGCTGGCGCCGCATGTGCCGGAGAACTGGAACCCAAAGAAACAATATCAGCTGGAAAGCCTGCTGATGGCCGACGCCTTCTGGGCCGAGGTTGAGGCAACCGGCGGGGTGTCTCCCGGCTATGGGCGCACCGGGCGGCTGCAACCGATCAATGATCAGCGGACATTGGATCTGGCCCATGACCGCGCAGAAAGCGCCCGGACGCTGTGGCAGGGACTGGCGGGCTGGTCCGTCATCGCCGCCGACGACGCAGGGCCCTGGGTGCCGCCCAGCGCCAGCGGATATGTCATCCACGATACGCTGAGCGCCCGGATGCACCCGCGCCGCGCCTGTGCCGCGCTGGTGGCAGGGTTGTCCGTCATGGGGATCGAGGTGCAGGCAGAGGGCGCCGATCAGGGGCAGGTGATCCATGCCAAGGGCTATGCGGGACTGCTGGAGCTGAACGACAGGCTGGCTGGCCCCGGCGGCCCGGCCGAGGGCAAGACGCTGGGCAATGGAGTCAAGGGTCAGGCGGCGCTGTTGCGCTTTGCCGAGGGGAATGTGCCGCAGCTATATGCCGACGGGCTGCACATCATTCCCCATGCCGATGGCACCCTCGCGATTGGCTCCACCAGCGAACGTGAGTTTGAGGATCCCAGCAGCACCGATGCGCAGCTGGACGATGTGATCGCGCGCGCCTGCGCCGCCTTGCCGGTGCTGCATGGTGCCGAGGTGATCGAACGCTGGGCCGGGGTGCGGCCCCGCGCCCGCTCACGCGCGCCGATGCTGGGCGGCTGGCCCGGCAGGAATGGTCATTTCATTGCCAATGGCGGCTTCAAGATCGGCTTTGGCATGGCGCCAAAGGTGGCCGGGACAATGGCAGATCTGGTTCTGGACGGAAACGACGATATCCCCGACGGGTTCCGGGTCGAAGATAACTTCTGAATGTCAGGCGAAGGGGCAGAGCAATGATCGCCTATATCACCATCGGTGCCAATGACATGGCAAAGGCGAAGGCCTTTTACACCGCGTTTCTGCCGGTGCTTGGCTATGGTCTCAGCGAGGGGCCGGAAGGGCTGAGCTTTGCCCTGCCAGTGCCGAAGGGAGAGCTGCCGACCCTGCCCGATTTCTATGTGAAGCCGCCGTTTGATGGCGCTGCCGCCTCGGCCGGGAATGGCGTGATGGTGGCGTTTCAGGCCCGCGATCAGCAGCAGGTGCGCGACCTGCACGCGGCGGCGGTTGCGGCGGGCGGATCTGATGACGGCCAGCCGGGGTTTCGCGCGGCCTATAGCGCCGGGTTTTATGTCGGCTATCTGCGCGACCCTGACGGCAATAAGATCGCGCTGTTTTCCAACTCTCCCGACGAGCCGGGCCGCGACGGGTGATCAACGCGGCAGACGCCGACACAAAGACAGCCCCGAAGCGGCGGTTGCGCTGCGGGGCTGGTTGATCTCTGGTCTGGTTGATCTCTGGTCTGGGTCCGCTCAGCGCGCGATTTCGGCCCGCAGCGCCGTCATCAGCGTTTCCAGCGTTTTGACATACATCTCGCCCTTCAGGCGGCCGCCTTCGTCGAATTCGGACTGCGATGCCGCCACATGCACCTGCGGTGCGGTCAGCACGCGGGGCTGAAACGGCACCAGGAATGTGCGCAGCAGCATCTGCGACTTCTCCCCGCCGGCGCGGCCCGCAGCGGCGGACATGACAGCCACCGGTTTGTCCTGAAACGGTTTGTTGCTGGTGCGGCTGACCCAGTCGAGAGCGTTCTTCAACACGCCAGAGGGCGCGCCGTTATATTCCGGGGTGGAGATGATCACCGCATCCGCCGCCTCGATCTGATCCGCAAGTGTCTGAACCGCTGCGGGAATGCCATTGGCCTGTTCGTCGTCACCGTCATAAAGCGGCAGATTGAGATCGGCCTCGCTCACCTCGGCGGGACCGAACAGGCGCAGGGCCTCGGCCAGCAATTTACGGTTGGTGGCGCCCGCACGCAGCGAACCGGAGATGGTCAGGATTTTGGGGTCGGACATGGTGTGATGCCTCTTTCGGTTTTGAATTTCTGTCTCGGACAAACCTATGCCGTCAGGCCGGTGAGAAAACCCCGACGCCTGCGCAGCCGATGTGCAGTCATCCACACAACGCCACGCAGTCTGGAATAGTTACATAACTGCGCAGAAAAAAGACCGCACCCTGCGGCGCGGTCTTTCTGCTTGGACGGGGCAAGACCCCGGATATGGCTGCGTCAGGAGGCTCAGGCGCCCTGCGGGATCACGACGATTTCCACGCGGCGGTTGCGCGCCTTGCCATCGGGTGTGAGGTTCGACGCCACCGGCTGGCTTTCGCCGCGACCGATGATCTGGACGCGGTTGTAGGGCACACCACCGGCCTGGATCTGATCGGCAACCGCATTGGCGCGACGCTCCGACAGGCCCTGGTTATAGGCGGCATCGCCATCGCTGTCGGTATGGCCGATCACCTGAACCTGACTGTTGGGGTAGCGCACCAGGCTGGCGGCAACCTTGTTCAGGTCAGAGCGCACCGCGGGCGAGATCGCCGCGCTGTCGGTGGCAAAGGTGAGGTCATTGGGCAGCGACACGATCAGACGGTCGCCGGTGTTGACGATGGAGATGCCATCATTGGAGATCGACTGGCGCAGCTCGCGCTCCTGCGCGTCCAGCTGGTTGCCGATGACGCTGCCGGCGGCGGCACCGACCAGCGCGCCGGTGACAGCACCCAGACCCCGGTCGGAATCATTGGCAGCAGCGCCAACGCCCGCGCCGATCAGGCCCCCGATCAGAGCGCCGCTCTGGGTCTTGCTGCCGGGGGTGCCGACGGTTGCGGGATCGGTACAGGCGGTCAGGCCCAGGCCTGCGGCCAGGATGGCGGCGGTGGTAAGTTTCATCTGCATCATCAAAAATCTGCCTTTTGCTTGCTCAATCCGGGCGGGGCCCGTGCTGCGGAGAATATCGTGTTGCGGTGCCGTCATCACAAGGTAACGTCTTTTTGGCTCGGCGAAAACCTGCCCAAGCTCTGCTTTAGGCTGAGGTGATCCGGGCCGCATCCTCCTCAAGTCCGCCGCCCTGCTCCATCCAGAGTTTGCGCAGCAGATCGGCCTCTGCAGCAAAGCTGTCCGCCAGCAGATCGGCGCAGAGCATCCGGTCGGCGCGAAAATGGCGAAAGCCGCCGCGCAATTCGCACCAGGCCGCCAGCAGCGTGGTTTCGACGTTGTAGATCAGCGCCAGCGGGCGCAGGACCCGCAGGGTTTCGCCGCTGTCGGGACAGAGATAGGTGAGCCGCAGTTTGCGGCTTTCCCGGACCGCCTGTCGCAGCAGCCCCTTTGACACGCAGCCCCGCTCGGGATCATCCAGCGGCGCGCCACCCCAGGGGGCCACCTGCAACCGATCTCCAGGCGAGCGGCATTCCATGACTTTGCGACAGACCCTTTTGGCCGCCTCCTGCAAGGCGCCGTCGCCGGTTCGCATCAACAGGGACAGGCCGACATAAAGCGCCTCCAGCTCTTCTTCGTCGAAGTTGAGCGGCGGCAGATCATAGCCCTTGCGCAGCACATAGCCGATGCCCGCCTCCCCCTCGATCGGGGTGCGCATCCCCTGAAGCGCGGCGATATCGCGGTAGACGGTGCGTTTTGAGACCTCCAGCTTTTCCGCCAGATCCTCCGCCCGGATCGGGGCGGAGGCGGCGCGCAGGATTTGGATGACTTCGAACAGGCGGCCGGTGCGCTCCATGATCTCTCTCCGCTGACAGGCTGCTGACATCTTAGCACAGGCCGCTGACAAAGCGTGTCAGCAGCGTTGTGGTGTTCTGACTTCAGACAGAAGGAGAAACACCATGCTGACCTATGACTGGATTGTTCTGATCACGCTGGGCAAAGACAAATGGGAGGCGCAGCGCCAGTTTTCCAAATCCTACGAAGTGGAGCGGGAGGCCGCTCAGATCCGGGGCGCGGCAAAGGCCGCCGCAATGGCCGCAGCGCGGGCCGAGATCACGCCGGGTGGCAAGCGCCCCGCCCTGCTGCGGCGGCTGTTTGCGCGGCGCGCGGGTCAAGACAGGGTGCGCGCGGATCAGGCCGCGCCGTCCTGCTGCCCCTCCTCTCGCGCCGCCTCATAGGCCAGCATCGCGCGTTTGACCGGTAGCCCCCAGTGGTAGCCGCCAAGAGCGCCGGATTTGCGCAGGGCGCGGTGGCAGGGGATCAGCCAGCTGACCGGGTTGCGCCCCACCGCCGTGCCGACGGCGCGCACCGCACGCGGCGCGCCGATGGATTGGGCGATCTCGGAATAGGTGGTGACCTGCCCGGACGGGATGCGCAGCAGCGCCTCCCAGACCTTGATCTGCAAGGGGGCGCCGATCATATGCAGGGCAGCCTCGCCGCGCTGTGCAAAGATCGCCTCCGCCTGCGGCCGCAACAGCTCCGGGGTTTCGGCAAACGCGGCCTGAGGCCAGCGTGACCGCATATCCGCCATCGCCGCCTCCGGCCCGGTTTCCGCCGCGAAGGCCAGCCCGCAGATGCCTTTCTGCGTGCCCATCACCAGCGCCAGACCGAAGGGGCTGTCAAACCAGCCCCAGTGGATTGTCAGACCGGCCCCCTTGCGGGCGTATTCACCGGGGCTCATCGCCTCCCAGCGCAGGAACAGATCGTGCAGTCGGCCACTGCCCGAAAGACCCACGGCATGGGCGGCCTCCAGCGTGGTGAAGCGATCCTCCAGCAGGCTCTTGGCATGGCCCAGCCGCAGATATTGCTGGTAGCGTTTGGGGGAGACGCCGACCCAGGCCGAGAACAGCCGCTGGAAATGCGAGGGGCTCATCCCCATCGCGGCAGAGAGTTCGGCCAGCGTCAGATCCTCGCCGCCATCGTCAATCAGCGCAATCGCCCGGCGCATGACGCCGTAATGATAGCTCTCCTCGCGCGTCTGCAATGTCATGGGTCGCACTCCCGCCTGTGGTCCTGTGCTCCAGTATATGGCGCTGGCCGGGCAGTGCGACCCGGATCTTGCGCGAAGGGCCTGCGAGAGACCGGCAAGCCGCAGTGTAACGCTTCGCTCACCCTGACCCGCTTTTCTGTTTGCGCCGACTGTTCCTGCGCGGCATTAAGGGCCGCGATGGCAAAGCAACTCGATTATCACACGCTGCGTGAGATCTTCACGCGGTTTCAGGCAGCGGATCCAGAGCCGAAGGGCGAACTGGATCACGTCAACGTCTATACGCTTGTGGTGGCGGTGGCGCTGTCGGCGCAGGCCACCGATGCGGGCGTGAACCGGGCAACACGCGAGCTGTTCAAGATTGCCGACACCCCGCGGAAGATGCTGGATCTGGGCGAAGAAGGTCTGATCGAGCATATCAAGACCATCGGATTATATCGCCAGAAGGCCAAGAACGTGATCAAGATGTCGCGGATTCTGGTCGAGGAGTATGACGGCATCGTGCCCAATTCCCGCGCGGCGCTGCAATCCCTGCCCGGTGTCGGGCGCAAGACCGCAAATGTGGTGCTGAACATGTGGTGGCGCCAGCCCGCACAGGCGGTGGACACCCATATCTTTCGCGTTGGCAACCGGGCGGGCATTGCGCCGGGCAAGGATGTCGATGCGGTCGAACGTGCCATCGAAGACAATATTCCGGCAGATTTCCAGCTTCATGCCCATCATTGGCTGATCCTGCACGGACGATACCATTGCAAGGCTCGCAAGCCGATGTGCCCCACCTGCATCATCCGCGATCTCTGCCAGTTTGAGGACAAGACTCTATGAAAACCTACCAGCTCGTCGGGATCGGCAATGCCGTTGTGGACGTGATCAGCCAATGTGACGACAGCTTTCTGGAGCATATGGGCATCGAGAAAGGCATCATGCAGCTGATCGAACGTGATCGCGGCGAGGTGCTCTATGCGGCGATGCAGGAACGGGTGCAGACGCCCGGCGGTTCGGTGGCGAATACCATTGCGGGCGCGGGTGCACTGGGGCTGGATGCGGCCTTTATCGGGCGGGTGCATGACGATGCGCTGGGGCGGTTCTACGCCAAGGCGATGGCGGATGACGGCGTGGATTTTGTGAACCCGCCGGTTGCGGGCGGCGAGCTGCCGACCTCGCGGTCGATGATCTTTGTCTCCGGCGATGGCGAGCGGTCGATGAACACCTATCTGGGCATCTCCTCCGAGCTGTCCTCGTCGGATGTGCCGGACACGGTGGCCGGCAAGGCGCAGCTGATGTTCCTTGAGGGCTATCTGTTCGACAAAGACAAGGGCAAGAGCGCCTTTATGGAAGCGGCGCGGGACTGCCGCAACGGCGGCGGCAAATGCGGCATCGCGATTTCCGATCCCTTCTGTGTGGAACGCCACCGGGCCGACTTCCTGTCGCTGATCGAACACGACCTCGATTTCGTGATCGGCAATGAGGCCGAGATCAAATCGCTGTTTGAAACCGACGATCTGGAAGAGGCGCTGGCCAAGACAGCCGCCATCTGCCCGCTGGTGGTCTGCACCCGCTCCGGCGATGGCGTCACCGTGGTTGAGGGCGACACCCGCGTGACAGTGCCGGTTGAGCGGGTGGTGCCGGTGGATGCCACCGGGGCCGGCGATCAATTTGCGGCCGGGTTCCTGTTCGGTATGGCCAAGGGGCTGGACATCGAGACCTGCGCCAGGATCGGCAATGTCTGCGCCGCCGAGGTGATCAGCCATATCGGCCCCCGCCCCAAAGCGGTGATGAATCAGGTGCTGCGCCGCGAAGGGCTGATCTGAGCCGGGGCCGTGCCCGCAGCCACTATTGCACAGCCGTCCCCGAGCAATCGGGGGCGGCTTTTTTCATCGGTGACCGGCCCTGACGGTCGCGGGGAGCTTCAGGCGGTTTCTGCCGCGTTCAGCGCCTTGGACAGAAGCTGTGTCAGGCTGCGCTGTTCGGTGTCCGACAGATCGCCGAGCAGGCGGGCCTGAGTGGCGACATGGGCCTCGACCACCTCGTTGATCAGCTTCAGCCCCTCTGGCGTCAGCTCAATCAGGAAGCCGCGGCTGTCCTCGGGGTTGACGCTGCGCGCCACCAGACCGGCGTCCACCAGCCGGTCGATGCGGTTGGTCATGGTGCCGGAGGCGACCATGGTGGCCTGCAACAGATCCCCCGGTGACAGCCGATAAGGCGCGCCTGCCCGGCGCAGGGTGGCCAGCACATCGAACTTGGCCGCGTTCAGATCATAGCGCGCCCAGGTTTTCTGCATTTCTTTCTGATAGGCTTGCGCCAATCGTCCGACCCGCCCGATGACGGCCATCGCCGATACATCAAGGTCGGGGCGCTCTCGCTCCCATTGCTGGGTCACAAAATCCACATGGTCCATGTGGGAAGGTTTTATCGGCTGATATCTTGACGTCAAGAAAAACCGATATATCTTGATGTCGAGAAATAAAGGAACCTCTGCCATGCAAAGCCGCGATCTGATCCTAACCGCGCTGGCCCCCGTGATCTGGGGCAGCAGCTATATTGTCACCACCACCCTGCTGCCGGGGCAGTCGCCGCTGCTGGTGGCACTGCTGCGCGCGCTGCCTGCGGGGCTGTTGCTGATGCTGATGGTGCGGCAACTGCCGCCGCTGAGCTGGGTGCCACGGTTGTTGGTGCTGGGGGCGCTGAACTTCTCGATCTTCTGGAGCCTGCTGTTTGTGGCCGCCTATCGCCTGCCCGGCGGGGTTGCTGCGACCCTTGGCTCGGTGCAGCCGCTGGTGGTGGTGTTCCTGTCGGCGCTGATGCTGAAGACGCCGGTGCGCACGGCGGCAGTGCTGGCGGCGGCCCTGAGCATTCTGGGCGTGGCGCTGCTGGTGCTGACGCCGAGTGCGCAGCTGGACGGGATCGGTGTTCTGGCGGGGCTCGCCGGGGCCATTGCGATGGCAGCCGGCGTGGTGCTGAGCCACAAGTGGCAGCCGCCTGTGTCCCTGCTGACCTTCACCGCCTGGCAGTTGACGGCGGGCGGGCTGCTGCTGATCCCGGTCACCCTGTGGTCGCTGCCATCGCTGCCGCAGCTGAGTGCCGAGAACCTGCTCGGCTTGGCCTATATGAGCCTGATCGGCGGCGCTGCGACCTATGTGTTGTGGTTTCGCGGCATCGCCCGGCTGGAACCATCGGTGGTGTCGCTTCTCGGGGTGCTCAGCCCGCTGTCAGCGGTGGTGCTGGGCTGGGTGTTCCTCGGCGAGGTGCTGACGGCGAAACAGGCGATTGGCGCGGGCCTTGCGCTGTTCAGCCTGTGGCTGGGGCAAAGCGGTTTGCGCTGGCGGAGGCGGCGGGTGGCTGGCATCTAGTCTCCCAAACCGGGACCGGGTTAGCGTTCGGACCAAGGAGTGCAGGATGTGCCCGCGTGGCAGGCCAGCACCTCCTCTCGGGCGGCACCATCGGTGCCCCCGAAGCCAAAGCCGCCACAGGGATCCATACGCAGCACGTAATCGCCTGCGCGCTGCTCCAGAAAGGCCAGATAGTCCACGCCATCCGCAGCGCCAGCACACCACGGCCCAAAGCAGAGGAGTTCCAGCGTGATGTCCAGATCGACGTCTTTTGAAAAGCCGTCCGGGGTCATCACCTTGCCGTTGATCCGCGCGGGGATCAGGCTGCGCGGCGGCGCATCATTGGGATTGTCCTGCGGCGGTTTCGGCAGGGCGGTTTCATCAAAGCTGAGCTTACCCTCGACCACGACGTAGTTTTTGTCGGATTTCACCGCCTCCAGATAGGCGTCCGACGGTCCCCAAGGCAGGCAGCTGAGGGCGGATGCGGGACCGGCCAGCGCAGACAGGAGGGCAACGGGCAGAAAAAGCGTGCGAAGCGGCGGCATCAGGACATCCTTTGTCAGACGGGGGGCAGTCCGAACCATCATAGATGGTCCTGAAACTCCTGAATAACCCGTTCGTAGACCTCGCGTTTGAATGGCACGATCTTGCCGACCAGCTGATCGACCGGCTGCCAGCACCAGGCGGAGAATTCCGGGTGGTCGGTGGCGATATTGATCTGATCGTCGCGCCCGAGAAAGCGCATCAGATACCATTTCTGTTCCTGCCCGCGATATTTGCCGCCCCAGAAATGCGGCACCACTTCGGCGGGCAGATCATAGGGCAGCCAGCCGTTGCTTTCGGCGATGATCTCGACCAGATCGGCGGTGACGCCGGTTTCTTCCTCCAGTTCGCGCAGCGCCGCCAGCCTGGGATCTTCGTCTGCGTCGATACCACCCTGGGGCATCTGCCAGGCGTCCTTGTGCCGGTCCATGCGCTGGCCGACCCAGACCTCACCCGCTGCATTGACCAGCATCACGCCGACATTGGGCCGGTACGGCAGGGTTGCGATATCTTCGGGGGTCATCCAGTCTCTCCTTGGTTGGATGCACCCCTTGTGCACCTGTGCCCCAGCGTCGTGCAAGAGGTTGACGCCGCGTCCAAAGTGACAATCCCTTTCAGGCCGGGCCATTTTCGCGCAAACGAAGACCAAAGACTTATCAGAGAACTACCAGGGAGAGTGTCATGACTGCGTACCCGAAAATGTTGGCGCCGCTGGATCTCGGCTTTACCACGTTGAAAAACCGCGTGCTGATGGGATCCATGCACACCGGGCTTGAGGAAACCAAGGACTGGAACCGGGTGGCCGAATTCTATGCCGACCGGGCGCGCGGTGGCGTGGCGCTGATGGTCACCGGTGGCATTGGTCCGAACCTTGAAGGATCGGTTCTGCCGGGGGCGGCGATGATGGCGAGCGAGCAGGATGTGGCCAACCACAGCATCGTCACAAACCGCGTGCATGAGGCCGGGGGCAAGATCGCGATGCAGATCCTGCATGCCGGGCGTTATGCCTATGGTCCGAAATGCGTGGCGCCAAGCCCGATAAAATCGCCGATCTCGCCCTTCCCTCCGCAGGAGCTGGATGAAGAGGGTATCGAGAAGCAGATCTCCGACATCGTGAATGCCGCCGTGCTGGCACAGCAGGCGGGCTATGATGGCGTTGAGATCATGGGGTCGGAGGGCTATTTCCTGAACCAGTTCCTCGTCACCCATACCAACAAGCGCGAGGACCGCTGGGGCGGGTCCTATGAGAACCGGATGCGCCTGCCGATCGAGGTGGTGCGCCGCACCCGTGAGGCGGTGGGGACGAATTTCATCATCATCTACCGCCTGTCGATGATCGATCTTGTGCCCAATGGCTCCACCTATGACGAGGTGGTCGAACTGGCGCAGGAGATCGAGAAGGCCGGTGCCACCATCTTGAACACCGGGATCGGCTGGCATGAGGCGCGTATTCCGACGATTGCCACATCTGTTCCCCGCGCGGCCTTTGCCTGGGTCACCAAAAAGCTGATGGGCAAGGTTGGCATTCCGGTGATCACATCGAACCGGATCAACACGCCGGAGGTCGCCGAGCAGGTGCTGTCCGAGGGCTGCGCCGATATGGTGTCGATGGCGCGGCCAATGCTGGCGGATGCAGATTTTGTCGCCAAGGCAGCGGAGGGCAAGGCCGATCAGATCGCACCCTGCATCGCCTGCAATCAGGCCTGTCTGGACCATACGTTCAGCGGCAAGCTGACCTCCTGCCTGGTGAATCCGCGCGCCTGCCATGAAACCGAACTGGTGCTGACGCCTGCGGAGAGCGTGAAGACCGTCGCCATTGTCGGCGCGGGTCCTGCGGGTCTGTCCACCGCGCTGGCGGCAGCGGAGCGCGGCCACAAGGTGACGCTATTTGATCGCGCAAGCGAGATCGGCGGCCAGCTGAACATGGCCAAGCAGGTGCCGGGCAAGGAAGAATTCTGGGGGCTGGTCGATTGGTATCGCACCATGCTGGCCCAGAGCGATGTGACGCTGGAGCTGAACCGCGAGGTGTCGGCGGGCGATCTCAAGGGCTTTGACGAGGTGGTGATTGCCACTGGTGTGGTGCCGCGCGATCCGCAGATCCCCGGTCAGGACCGCGACAATGTGGTCGATTACATCGACGTGCTGCGCCACAAGGCCAAGGTGGGCAAGCGGGTGGCGGTGATCGGCGCAGGCGGCATCGGCTTTGATGTGTCGGAATTCCTGCTGCACGAAGGTGAAAGCGCCACCGAGAACCTGCCCCTGTGGATGAAGGAATGGGGCGTTGCGGACCCGGCCGAGCATCGCGCCGGTCTGGCCCCCGAAGGCCCGCAGCCCGAGGCCCCGGCCCGCGAGGTGACGCTGTTGCAGCGCAAGGCGGAGCGCCACGGCAAGCGGCTGGGCAAGACCACCGGCTGGATCCACCGCGCCACGCTGAAGATGAAGGATGTGAATTTCGTCGGCGGCGTGAACTATGAGAAGATCGACGACGACGGGCTGCATGTCAGCTTTGGCGAGGCGCGCGAGAATCCGACCGTGATCGCGGCGGATACCGTTGTGCTGTGCTCTGGCCAGCTGTCGGAGCGGTCGCTGGCGGATGCGCTGGAGGCGCAGGGCACATCCTGCCACGTGATTGGCGGCGCCGATCTGGCGGCCGAACTGGACGCCAAACGGGCCATCAATCAGGGTACACGGCTGGCGGCCAGCCTCTGATCCGGCACCGTCCCGCCGCTATGTAAATCTTGCGACCCTCGCCGCCTGTGGTGGCGGGGGTCGTTTGCGGTTGTGGAACCTCCGGCGCCCAGTGGCGTTTTGTCTGTGAACGGCGCCGCCCCGGTGGCGCGATTACCGCCACGACAGACAGGAGAGTTTCATGCCCCGTATCACCGACGCCAAGATCCTGATGATTGCCACCCATGGGTTCGAGCAGTCCGAACTGGAGTTCCCGCGCGATCAGCTGCGGGTCAAGGGCGCTGAGGTCTCTGTCGCCAGCCTCGATGGCAAGGCGATCAAGGGCTGGGAAGGCGATGACTGGGGCCGTGAGGCCAAGGCGGATCTGGCGCTGGAGGCGGTCCGTGTCGAGGAGTACGACGCGCTGGTCCTGCCCGGCGGTCAGATCAACCCGGATCTGCTGCGCATCAATGACGATGTGATCGAGCTGATCAACGGTTTCTACGATCAGGGCAAGGTTGTCGCCGCAATCTGCCATGCGCCCTGGCTGCTGATCGAGGCCGGTCTGGTCAAGGGCCGCACCATGACCTCGTTTCAGTCGATCAAGACCGACATGATCAACGCGGGGGCCGATTGGCAGGATGCGGAGGTCGTCTCGGACAACGGAATCGTGACCAGCCGCAACCCCGATGATCTGAAGGCTTTTGTCGGCAAGATCGTGGAAGAGATCGAAGAAGGCCGCCACCCGCGCTGAAGCTGCGACCGGTTGTGACGGATAAGACAGATAGATAGGCCCCGGTTCCGCCGGGGCCTTGTTCAGTTGGCAGACCGGGCGAGGCCGCCGCAGGTAAAACAGCTGTCGCCCTCATCCGGAATCACCCGGTCGATCAGGATGGTGATCGGGGCGCTGAATGCCCCGCCGCTGTTCGGGGAAAGGCTGAGCTGGTGCAGGCCTGTCGGCAGATCCAGCGTCAGGCTGACAGCCCCTGTGGGCAGAGGCGCAGACCCGGATCGCACGCCATTGACACGAAGGTGATATTTGCCGCCCTGTGGGACAGAGAGGCCGATCGCGACGGGGGAGGAAAGGATATCGCCGTCGCCGGGCGACAGGATCACCGCCGCACCGGCACCGCGGTCATCAGCGAAGACGGCCGCGCCGAATGCGGCCATGGCAAACACGGCAAAAACGGGGAGAGGCCATCTGCACCGCCGTCTGCGCCCCTCGTGTTTCACGTGGCAACAGGGTCGTGGGCCGCGCGGGCATCGGCGGGGGCTTCGTCGCGCCGCTCCATGCCGTAGTCGCGCAGCACGCCTGCCACCCGCAGGCGGTAATCCCTGAACACATGGTCCCTGCCCTCTTTCTGCCCCGCGCGGTGGGCGCTGAGCTGGCGCCAGTTGGCCACGGCTTCCTCGCTCTCCCAGAAGGACAGCGACAGGAGTTTGCCCGGCGTGGTGAGGCTCTGGAACCGTTCGACGGAGATGAAGCCTTCGATCTGTTCCAAAAGCGGCTTCAGACTGGCTGCGATCTCAAGATAGCGGTCCTTGGCGCCATCCTTGATTTCAACCTCGAATATGACTGCGATCATCCTGTGGATCCTTCTGGGTCGGAAACTTTTTTCAGCCATGTGCGATCCTCGCGCAGGATGAAGCGGCGCTCCTGGGCGAAGACGTAGTTTTCGCGGCCCAGTGGGTCGGCTGCGAGACGCGCGCGGTAGGCTTCGTATTCAGCAAGGTTTGCCACATCATAGATGCCATAGGCCAGCGTTGATGAGCCTTCATGCGGGGCATAATAGCCGATCAGATCGGCGCCGCAGCGGGGGATCGCCTGGCCCCAGTTGCGGGCGTAGGTGGCGAAATCCTCACGTTTGGTGGGGTCGAGATGGTAGCGGATGACACAGGTGAGCATATGGGGCGTCCTTCGTTGAGAAATACGCCCCTGATCTAGCAGCCGGCCCGACGGCGATGCTTCGCCCTGCGCCGAAGTATCGCCGCCCGTTGCCTCGCCTATTCGACCGTGATGGTGATCACCTGCGATACCACCGGGGTGGAATGCGGCACATGGCCGTAATCGCCCATCACCAGTTGCAGCGTATGTTCGCCCGGTGCCAGATCCAGTGTCGTTTCGGTCTGGCCGCCGCCAAAATGGATGTGGTTTTCATCCGATGGCAGACCGTAGGACAGCTCATCCGCGCCATCCTCGCCCTCGCCCAGCGGCGGGCGGTCGACCAGGAGGTGATGGTGACCGGTGTTTTCCTTTTCGGTGCCCGCCGGGGCCACCCCCATGCCGCGCAGGCCAAAGACCACGGTGACCGGGGATGAGACGGTATCGCCATCCCTGGGCATCACGAAGTAGACCTCCGCCCCCTCCGGCGACGGGGTTTCGCCGCCGGCCAGGGCTGCGGAAACCGGCAGGGCACAGGCGATGAGGGCCGCCAGCGCGGTTCTCATCGTGGATCTGATGATCGCAGTCATAAGTTGTCCTCCCATTGATGTAAGCCCTTCTCAACATAGTGGCTTTGACTGCTATTGCGATCTTCGGGCCGAGCCGCAGGTGTTTCCAGCTGGTAAACTATGGGTGAATAACCCTGCAATTATCCCATCCTCGCCCCGTTCTTGCCCGATTTGCCCGCGACATTTGAGGCAACACGGGTAAACAAGGACGCGAGTGCTATGGACCGACTGACCGAAATGGAGGCCTTTGCCAATGTGGTGGACCAGGGCGGATTCACCGATGCGGCAAAGAAGATGGGGATCTCCAAATCGGCGGTGTCCAAACATGTCTCAAGCCTTGAGGCCCGTCTGGGCGCGCGGCTGCTGAACCGGACCACGCGGCGGGTATCGCCCACAGAAATTGGGCTGGCCTACTATGACCGCGCCCGCCGTGTCCTGAATGATGCCGGTGAGGCGGATGCGCTGGTCACTTCCATGCAATCGGCGCCATCGGGGCTGCTGCGGATTTCAGTGGCGACGGATTTCGGCGTCAATCACCTGTCGCCGGTGCTGTCGGACTTCCTGCGCGACTATCCCGATATCACCGTCAACATGGTGCTGAACAACCGCTATGTGGAGCTGATCTCCGAAGGGTTTGATATGGCGCTGCGGATCGGCGAGCTGGAAGACAGCTCTCTGCGTGCGCGCAAGCTGACCGAAACCACCAAGCGGATGATCGCCTCCCCCGCCTATCTGGAGAAATTCGGTCGTCCACAGAAGATCGACGATCTCAACATGCACAAGCTGCTGCATTATTCGAACCAGTCCAGCGGCAGCATGTGGAAGATCACCGCGCCGTCGGGCGAAAAACGGCAGGTGCGGACCTCTGGCTGGCTGTCGGTGAATGACGGGCAGTCGCTGCTGAATGCGGCCATTTCAGGCCTCGGGATCGCCTATCTGCCAAGCTATCTCTATTCAGATGCCATGGCCGAGGGGCTGGTCGAGGACGTCATGCCCTCGCTGCCGATGGAAACCCAAGGCATCTATGCGGTCTACCCTCCTGGCCGCTTTACCCAGCCCAAGGTGCGGGCGTTCATCGACTTTCTCGCTGAGGCCTTTGCCGATAAGGATGGCATCACCTGGTGAGCCGCGCGCCCCGTTGGAACTGGAGAGGACCCGGCCATTGTGCCGGGTTTTCCCGTTCCGGGCCTCTGGGCGGTGGCCATGGGAGATCTGCGGGCTTCCTGTGGGCGTCCTGTCAGCGGGCGATCAGAACCACCTCGACCCGGCGGTTGGCCTCGCGCCCCTCGGGGCTGAGGTTGCTGGTCAGCGGCGCCATGAAGCCCGCACCTGCCACCGACACGCGACCAGGCTCCAGATCGCCCTCCTCCAGCAGGCGGGTCCGCACCGCATCGGCGCGCCGTTCGGAGAGCGCGATATTCTGGCTAAGACTGCCGACGGTATCGGTATGGCCCACCAAGAGCACGGAATAGTCGGGGTTCTGGCTGAGGAACTCTGCCAGCGCCGCCAGACTGGCATAGGGTTTGGCCCCCAGCGCCACCGCGCCGGTTTCAAATTCGAGATCCGCCAGCACCGCGCGCCCATTGCGGCGCAGGCGCTCGATCAGCTCTGCCGCGCCCACCAGCGGCGGTGCCACGATCGGCGCCTCGTCTGGCTGGCTGGCGATGGCGGCGGTGTCGTCGCGCGGTGCCGCGCTGGCGGTTTCCGCGGGGCGGACTTCGATCATCTGCACAAAGGTTGCATTGCCGGAGCGGGAAACCAGCAGGGTGACGATCCGCCCGTCGGGATGTTCGGCAGAGAGGAAGCTGAAGTTGCTGACATCCACCGTCATATCCGGCGCCGGGATCACCTCGATATCAAAGCGGAAATCAAAGCCGCCGCAGCTGCGCGCCGGACATTGAAACAGCAGGTCAAAGCCGGCATCGACCAGCTGCGCGCGCAATGGCGACAGCACCTGCAAAACCGTGGAATCGCCGGAAATCCGCCAGCTGCGGCGCAGAATCTGACCTTCGACCTGGCGTTCTGGCACGCCGTCGTCGCTGGCCGCGCCTAGCGGTACCGCGTAGCTGCCAAGGGCGGTTGGCCGTTCGGCCAGCTGGCGCGCGCCGGGCGGCAGCTCGATGCCCTGGGCTGCCACAAAGGACGGCAGGGCCGCACAGAGCAGCCCCGCCACCGCAGGCGTCAGCCGCCGGGCGGTAAGGACAGCGCGACGGATCACCGGTGCTGCGCGTGATAGGCGTCGTTGGGGACCATGCCGGTGGCACTGGCAACCCGATTGGACATGTTAAAGAAGCCGGTGACATTGGCGATATCCCAGATATCGCGGTCGCTGAAGCCGTGGTCGCGCAGGGTCTGGCGGTCGGCCTCTTCGATTTCGGCGCTGGCCTTGGTCGCCTTGGCCGCGAAATCCAGCATGGCGCGCTGGCGCGGCTCCAACAGAGCAACCCGGTAGTTCATCACCAGCATTTCGCCCAGCTTGGGATCGCCCGACAGCTGACGCACGGCCGCGCCATGGGCTGCGAGGCAGTAGAAACAGCTGTTGATGGCGGACACCACCACCGCGATCATCTCGCGCTCCAGCTTTGACAGGCCGCTGTCCGCCAGCATCAGGTCGTTATACATCGCGGTAAAGGCGTTGAGCTTGTCGATGTCGAAGGCATTGGCCCGCAACACGTTGGGCACCATGCCGAGTTTGTCCTGGCAGATGTCGAAATATTTCTGCGTCTCTGGCGGCAGCGGGTCCACCATCGGCAGGTCCAATGCGGTTGGGGCATCAGCGTCGCGGGTCATCGATTACACTCCCTCTGGGTTGTGACGATAGTGGTAACGCCCGGCGCGCAGCATGCCAAGTGAGGCATATAGACCGTTTGCCCCGGCGTTGGCTTCGGTGCAGAGAACCGCCAGTTCGCGCGCGCCCTGATCAGCGGCCCATTGCGCAGCGCGGTGCATCAGCCAGACGCCCATGCCCTTGCGCCGCTGATGTGACAGGATTTCCAGCGCGTGCACCATGGCGGTGCCGTCGTGGATCGCCACAAAGCCGGTGCCCGCGGGGGAATCATCGCAGCGGCCCAGCAGCGAGGTCTTGGCCCCCGCCGTGCGCTGCATGACCGCAAAGCGCTCGGGACCGATGCCACCGGCGGCCCAGATTTCATGCTGGATCGCAAGGGGTTCCCAGACGCAGAAGGCGGTCACGGGCGGGATTTCAACATGGCAGAGCTGTTCGACAGGACAGGTCCAGAGCACCACGGGATCCTTGATCACGTAGCCGCGTGCCGCCAGCTGGGCATCCAGTGCCTGCTGACCATCGCGGATCATGAACAGATGATCCTGCCCCATCTCCGACATGGCCTGTTCGGCGGCGGTGATTTCTGCCTCGCTTGCGTGGCCTGTGGTGACGGTTGCTGCGGAGACCCGGCTGCCGCCGCCATCGCCCCGGCGCAGGGTGACCGGACCCAGCTGGCGGACCTCGGCGGCAGGCCAGGTGTGGTCGGTGACGTCATAGTATTTCGGGTCGGTCAGCGACGGCGTGGCAGTCAAAGATCAAGATCCCGCGCCAGCGCGGTAATCGCCGCATCCACCCGCGCGCCATCGGCACCGCGCACCACCACATTGGCGCCAAACGCACCATTCTGCTGGAACGGGTAACAGCCGATGGAGAGGTCATCATAGGCCTCGGCAATGGCGGTCAGGATAGGGGCAATGTCGCCCTCGCCCCGCTGCACTCGCAGGGTCTGCGACAAGAGCGGCGCACCGCCGGTGAGCGTCGGCAGGACCGAGGCGACCATGGCCTGAAACACGCTGGGCACCCCGGCCATCACATGCACGTTGCGAAGGGTGAAACCGGGCGCGGTGGAGACCGGGTTTTCAATCAGCGTCGCACCATCGGGGATCCGGGCCATGCGCAGGCGGGCCGCGTTCAGCTCCTGCCCGGATTTGTCGTAATGGGCCTGCAACAGCGCGCGCGCATCCTCGCGCACGTCCAGATGCACATCAAAGGCCTTGCTGATGCAATCGGCGGTGATGTCGTCGTGGGTGGGGCCGATACCGCCGCTGGTAAAGACATGGTCAAAACCATCCGAGAGCGCCCTGACGGCGGCGATGATCGCGGCCTCATTGTCGCTGACGACGCGCACTTCCTGCAGGTCGATGCCATGTTTGCTCAGCTCGCCGGCGAGATAATACATATTGGCATCGCGGGTGCGCCCGGACAGAATCTCGTCACCGATGACAAGCATCGCTGCGGTTGGCATGGCGCCGGTTGGGGTGGCCATCTGCGCTCCTCCTCTTGAACCAATGATAGCGCAGGTATAGGCCCTGTCACATGCGCTTTCAAACCCCTCTGCTGCCCGCCACGCTGATCCGACGCTACAAGAGGTTTCTGGCGGACTGCCAGTTGCCGGATGGGCGCGAAATAACCGCGCATTGTGCCAATCCCGGCTCGATGATGGGGCTGGCGGAACAGGGCAGCACGGTCTGGCTGGAGCCGAATGACGATCCGAAGAAGAAGCTGAAATACGGCTTGCGGCTGGTCGAGGTTGCCGGTGGCACCCTGGTGGGTGTGGATACATCGGTGCCGAACCGCGCGCTGAAATCGGCGCTGGAGGCGCGCCAGATCGCAGCGCTGTCGGCCTATGAAACGGTCCGGGCCGAGGTGAAATATGCCGAGAAGAGCCGCATTGATTTCCTGCTGAGCCAGCCCGGCCTGCCCGATTGCTATGTTGAGGTCAAAAGCGTGACGCTGTCACGCCAGCCCGGTCTGGCGGAGTTCCCCGACAGCGTGACCGCGCGCGGGGCCAAGCATCTGGGCAACCTGGCCGACATGTGCCGGTCCGGTCACCGGGCGGTGCTGCTCTATCTGGTGCAGCGCGGTGATTGTGAGCGGTTTCAGATCGCCGGCGATATCGACCCGACCTATGCCGCCGCCTGGGATGCGGCGGCGGCTGCGGGGGTGGAGCGGCTGGTGATCGCCACCCGCATCACCCCGGAGGGTGTTGCAATTGCGGGCGCGATTGGCGCAGGCGCGGGCTGAGCGCTGCGGGTCGCCTGTCAGGCTGCTTCGCTCTGCGTGTCGGTGGCGCCACTTTTGCTCTGCTCGGCACTGTCCGAGCTGTCGGGGCTGTCGGGGCTGGCCTGCACCAGCGTCCGGGTCGGGAAGGGAATATCGATTCCGGCCGCGTCCAGTGCTTCCTTCACCCGGCGTTTCATATCCGCCTGATACTGGAAATATTCCGCCGCATCGACCCAGACACGGACCAGGAAATCCACCGAGCTGCTGTTGAGATTATTGACCTGGATGAAGGGTTCCGGCTCTGCGTGCGAGCGGCTGTCGGACATGATGGCGTCGCGGATGACCTGCTCGGCGGTGGCAAGGTTGGCCCCGTAGCCGACGCCGAAGGTCCATGCCGCGCGGCGGGTGTCATATTCGGAGTAATTGGTGATCGTGTTGCCCCAGACTTCGGAGTTGGGGATGATCACCTTGAGGTTCGACAGGTCGGCGATCACCGTGTTGTTCAGGGTGATTTCCTTGACCGTGCCCATTTCGCCGTCCACTTCGATGAAATCACCCAGTTTGAACGGGCGGAACAGGATCAGCATGATGCCAGCTGCCACATTGGACAGCGCGCCCTGCATGGCCAGACCGATGGCCAGACCCGCGGCACCGATGGCCGCGATGATCGAGGTGGTCTGGACCCCGAAGGTGTTGAGAACAAAGAGCACCGCAAAGGCAAGGATCACATAGCGTGCCAGATTGCCGAGGAAGTGGAACAGCGTCACATCAAGGCTGGCATGGCTGTCGCCGATCTGAACGATCCGTCGTTTGACCCAGCCCGCGACGATGAAGCCAGCCATCAGGATCAGCATGGCGGCGAGCACGCTGCCCATGGCCTGAGCCAGAAATTCCAGCGTGATCAGATCGGCCAGCGCTTTTCCGTTGTAGATTTCGGTCTGCATCAGGGCATTCATGCTGTCCATGGCTGCGGGTCCCTCCGTGGTGCGATTGCAATTCGTCAGGGAGAGGAACGCATCCGGGTGGCAAAAAGTTCCCGGCAGGCGGTGGTGCCGGCTCTGGCCCTTTTGGCGCGGAGCGCGTAGATAGCTATGTCAAAGACACCCGATGGAGCCTCATCTGATGAGATCGAAAGACGGCCGCACCACCAAAGACGGCATTCGCATTTATGAGCCCGGCGATTTTGCCGGAATGCACGCTGCCGGGGCGCTGGCGGCACGGATCCTTGACGATATCGCTGCCCATGTCGTCCCCGGTCAGACCACCGGCGAGCTGGACCGGCTGATCACCCAGATGGTGGAGGACGCAGGCGCGACCTCGGCCACCATCGGCTACAAGGGCTATCGGCACGCCAGCTGCATCAGCGTGAACCATGTGGTCTGTCACGGGATTCCCGGTGACAAGAAGCTGAAGGATGGCGATATCCTGAATATCGACGTCACCGTCATCGTCGATGGCTGGTTCGGCGACACCAGCCGGATGTATGTGGCAGGCAAGCTGTCGCGCAAGACCGAGCGGCTGATCCAGGTGACCCATGACTCCCTGATGAAGGGGATCGAGGCGGTGAAACCCGGCAATACCTTTGGCGACATTGGCCATGCGATCCAATCCTATGTGGAAGCGCAGCGTATGAGCGTGGTGCGAGATTTTTGTGGCCATGGTCTGGGTCAGGTGTTCCATGCACCGCCCAACGTGCTGCACTATGGCCGCCCGGGCACCGGCCCGGTGCTGGAGGAAGGCATGTTCTTCACCATTGAACCGATGGTGAACCTTGGCCGCCCGGAAACCAAGATCCTGGCGGATGAATGGACCGCTGTTACCCGCGATAAATCGCTGTCCGCGCAGTTCGAGCATTCGGTTGGCGTTACCGCTGATGGGGCCGAGATCTTTACCCTGTCGCCCGGCGGGAAGTTTCACCCGACCTACGGCTGATACCGTATCATTTAACAAAGAAGGGGCGTGCCTTGTGGCGCGCCCCTTTGTCGTTCTGCGATACGGGTTGCCCCGTACCGGTATCAGAGCTTGCAGCGTTTGCGCTCTGCCAGGGCTACCAGAACCTCGTGACGCTCGTTCGCGGCTTCTAGCGCCTGCTTGGCGTTGGAATGGTTGCCGATAACAGCCGGCCAGAACAACAGCGCGGCGGCGATATTCTCGCCGGACATGCTCTTGCCCTTCTTGGCTTCTTTGCGGATCTCTTCCAGCTGGTTCAGCTGCACCGCGATTTCGGTGCAGGTCAGCTTGGCATCCCCCACCTGCGTTTTGGTGACAACATCAGGCGACACGCAGGCCGACAGGGCCAAGGCGCTGGCGAGCGCCAGGCCAATACGGAGATTGAATTTCATATTGTGTCCTACGTCAATTTTGAGCATCTGAAATGAAATGCTGAACGAAACGATTGATCGTCCGTTTCACAGGCCGGATATTGCCTGCATCGAACGGTGTAAATCCTGCGGGTGGATCGTGGGGAGTTCCGCTGAACAAAGCGTATAGATTGCTGTGAAAATGTCGCACTCTACCTGAGGGTGCCTTTAGGGAATATGTCCAATCAGGCGCGGAACCTCTGACATGGCGGTGATATGCTCGGCATTATGCCGCTTCAGGCGCGTGCCCTTGCCATGGGGGTCAAAGCCAAGGCAGCGCATCCCGGCGCGGGCGGCGGCGAGGGCGCCGTTTTCGCTGTCTTCGATCACCAGACAGTCGCGCGCCTGCACGTCGAAATGACAGGCCGCCGCAAGAAACAGATCGGGATCGGGTTTGCCGGTCTTCAGCGTCTGGGCCGAGAACATGGCATGGGGATGGAACAGGTCCCATAGGCCGTTCTGACCAAGGGTGATCCGCATCTTTTCCTCGCTGCCGTTGGAGGCGACGCAGAAGGCGATGCCGCGGACTTGCAACAGTGCCAAAAGATCCGGGATACCCGGCACCAGATCCACACCCTGCCGCAGCCTTGCGTAGGTTTCATCATAGACCTGCGCCACCCAGTTCTCGGGCAGATCCGCACCGCGCGCGATGGCCTTGGTTCGGACATCCGCCATGGTGCCACCAACAAAGAGGTCCATGCACTCCGCCAGCGACAGTTGCAGACCATACCGTCCGAGATTGTCGACCAGCACCTGATTGCTAAGTGTTTCACTATCGACCAGCACACCGTCGCAATCAAAAATCACCAGTTTCGGCGTGGGATATGTAATCGGCATGGTGCTGTCCTTTTGGGCTGATGCTCAGCTCTCGCGCCACAGAAGGGTGACATGGGTGTCCCCGTATTTGCGGCTGTCGTGCAGAGTGAATCCTTCGGGGGGCTGCATGGGGCTGCTTTCTTCCCAGACGACCAGCGCCTCCTCGGCCAGCCAGCCGCCTTTTGTCACCGCCGCCAGCGCCTTTTGCCCCAGCGACTTGCCGTAAGGCGGATCGAGAAAGACCACATCGTAAGGCGCAGCGTCATTGACCGGCAGGCGGGTGGCATCACGGCGGATGAGGCGGGCGCGATCCTTGATGCGCAGCAGGTCGATGTTCTTGGTGATCAGCCCCTGCGACACCCGGCCATCATCCACAAACACGGCCTCGGCCGCGCCGCGCGACAGCGCCTCAAGCCCCAGGGCACCTGTGCCTGCAAACAGATCCAGCACCCGCACGCCGTCGAAATCGACGATATGGCCCAGCAAGTTGAACAGGCTTTCGCGCACACGGTCGGTGGTGGGGCGCAGATGCGCGCCCGCGTCGCCCTTGCCCAGGCTGGTGAGCGCGCGGCCACGAAACTCGCCGGCGATGATCCTCATGTGCGTAGCAGCGGCTTCAGATCCGCGTCAGCGTCCGCCACGACGGATTTGTCAGCGGTACGCCCGGCCTCGATCAGACGTTTGGCAACCATATAGGCGCGCGGATCATTCATTGCGTCCACCGCCACCAGCTGATCGCCGGAATAGTACCAGAACGACATGGTGCCATCGCTGCCAGTGCGGGTGACCACGTTGTCGTAGCCTGTGTTGAGGCCCGCGATCTGCAGTTTGATGTCGTATTGATCGGACCAGAACCAGGGTTTGGCCACATAGGTTTCATTCGCGCCGAGCATATTGCGGGCGGCGACCTCTGCCTGATCAATGGCGTTGGGCACGCTTTCCAGCCGGATGCGGCTGCCGCGATAGGGGAAGGATGCACAATCGCCCGCCGCCCAGATCGACGGATCCGAGGTGCGGCCCTGTTCATCCACCCGGATGCCATTCTCCAGCGCGAGGCCTGCCGCCTCTGCCAGATCGGTGGCCGGGGTGATGCCGACGCCGACAATGACGAAGTCCACCTCGACCGTACTGCCATCGCTGAGCACGGCGCGTTTGACGGCGCCGCCCTCACCTTCCAGCCGCACAAGACCCACGCCTTCGCGCAGATCAACACCGTGGCCCGTGTGAAGCGCGCGGAAATAATCCGAGGTTTCGGGAGCTGCGACCCGTTGCAGGATGCGCTCGGCCATCTCGACCAGCGTCACGGCAACCCCGCGTTTGGCGCAGACGGCTGCGGCCTCCAGCCCGATGTAGCCACCGCCGACGATAAGTGTGCGCGCGCCATCCGTGACCGCCGGGGCCATGGCATCCACATCCGCCAGATCGCGCAGGACGTAGACCCCGCCCAGATCGCCGCCGATGGCCGCAGGCAGGCGGCGGGGGGTGGAGCCGGTGGTGAGCGCCAGCTGATCGTAGTGCAGCACCTCATCCGCCAGCGTCACGGTTTTCGCCGCCGGGTCGATGGCCTGCACCTGCTGGCCAAGTTTCAGGGTGATATTGGCCTCGGCATAAAAACTCTCGGGCCGCAGGAACAGGCGGTCCATCTCCATCTCCCCCAGGAGATAGGCCTTTGACAGAGGCGGGCGCTGATAGGGCACAACGGGTTCGCCGCCAATCAGCGTAATCTCTCCGTCAAAACCCTGCTTGCGCAGCTGCGCCACCAGCGAGGCCCCCGCCTGGCCTGCCCCGATCACGACAAAATGGGTCATTTGCTATTGTGCCTTCTGCTGTCTTTCGAAAATGCCATTGCCAGTTTGCGTGCTGGTCAGGCTGTTGCCGAACCCTATATGTGGGGGAACATAAAACACAATCAGCACGGAGAGGAACACAGCATGATTTCACAAGGGGACAGCCTGCCGGAGGCAACATTGACGCGGATGGGCAAGGACGGGCCGGAGCAGGTCGCGATCAGCGATCTGACAAAGGGGCGCACGGTGGCGATCTTTGCGGTGCCGGGTGCGTTTACGCCGACCTGCCATTCCGCCCATGTGCCCAGTTTCGTGCGCAACGCCGAGGCGCTGGCGGCCAAGGGCGTGGATGAAATCATCTGCATTGCGGGCAACGATCCCTTTGTGATGCAGGCCTGGTCAGAGGCGACCGGTGCCGGTGCAGCGGGGATCACCATGCTGTCGGACGCCGAATGCGGCTTTACCGATGCGATCGGGATGCGGCTGGACGCGCCTGCGGCTGGGCTGGTCGGGCGCTCTCTGCGCTATGCGATGCTGGCCCGCGACGGCAAGGTCGAGATCATGAATGCTGAGGATTCGCCCGGCAAATGTGAGCTGTCGGCAGGCGAGGCCCTGCTGGAGGCGATGGGCTGAGCCCCTGCCCAAGACCAAGATCGGGACATCAGAAACACCAAGAGAGGCGCGGATACCCGTGCCTCTCTTGTCATTCTACCGCGGATGAAGACGGCGCCTGTCAGACAAGGCTCTCCATCTTGCGCGCCAGCTTGGCGTCCAGCGCGCTGATACCGCCGACGTCATGGGTGGTCAGGGTCACTGTAACGGTATTGTAGACATTGCTCCATTCCGGGTGGTGGTCCCATTTTTCGGCCCAGATTGCAGCCCGCGTCATCCAGCCAAAGGCATCGACGAAGCTGGCGAATTTAAAGGTCTTGGTGATGGCGTCGCGGCCCTCGACCACCTCCCATCCGGCGCTGAACAGCGGGTCCAGCAGCGGGCCACGGGTGGCTTCAGAAAGTTTCTCGGTCATTGTTGCTCCTCCACATGGGGTTTGCGGAACGGACCGTAGTCCGTCAGGATCTCGATCTCTTCCTCGATGGCGCCGCGTTCGGCGTCCAGATAGCGGGCAATTGCATCGGCAAAGCCGGGATCGCCCACCCAATGCAGGCTGTGGGTCTGCCGGGGCAGATAGCCGCGCGCCAGTTTATGTTCGCCCTGCGCGCCTGCTTCGACGGCCGTCAGACCACGCGCAATCGCGTGTTCAATAGCCTGATAGTAGCACAATTCGAAGTGCAGACAGGGGTGGTGTTCGGTGCACCCCCAGTAGCGACCGTAAAGCGTCTCACGGCCTAGGAAATTCAGTGCACCGGCCACCGGTATCCCGTCGCGTTCGGCAAGAATCAGCAGCATGTCGTCGGCCATGGTGTCATGGGCGATGTCAAAGAACGCGCGGCTGAGATAGGGCGAGCCCCATTTGCGCGCGCCGGTGTCCTGATAGAAGGTCCAGAAGGCATCCCAGTGTTCGCGGCGCAGATCGCTGCCGTGGTAACAGCGGATCTCGCCCCCGAAGCCCTGCGCCTGAGCGCGTTCCTTGCGGATGGTCTTGCGTTTGCGCGACGCTAGCGCGGCGAGGAAATCGTCAAAGCTGCGGTAGCCGTCGTTCAGCCAGTGAAACTGCTGGGTGACCCGCGCCATCAGACCCATTTCGGCGCCCATGGCGGCCTCATCCTCGGTGCAGAAGGTGACATGCAGCGAGGAGACGCGGTTATTGGCGGCAAGCTGCACGGCGCCCTGTACCAGCGCGGACTGGCCCACGCCTTCATACCCGGGCCTGATCAGAAAGCGGCGGCCTGTCGCGGGGGTAAAGGGGGCCGCGATCTGAAGTTTGGGATAGTAATGCCCGCCTGCGCGTTCATAGGCATGGGCCCAGTTGTGGTCGAAGATATATTCGCCCTGGCTGTGGGATTTCACATACATAGGGGCGCAGGCAATCAGCAGGCCGTCGCGCCGCGCGGTCAGATACTGCGGCTGCCAGCCGGTGCCCCGCCCCACCGATCCGCTGTCCTCCAGCGCGGACAGGAACCGGTAGGTGGTAAAGGGGTCGAGCGGTGGGCCGCCATCAGCGGCCTCGGGACAGGCGCAGGCGTCCCATTCCGCAGCCTCCAGCTGCGACAGCGCAGCCAGCACTTCGATTTCGATCTGCGCCTGTTCCATTCAAAGCCTCCGCGACAGACAGTATCTGTGTCCGTCGCGGACGGGTTCAACCCGGAATATCAGAAAGATAGCGCTCGAAGGTGACATTATGCGCAATTTTGCGTGCCTCGGTTTCCATCGCGGCAGAGGTCACCGTCCAGCACAGGATCGGCACACCCTGATCACGCAGCTGCGTGACGCGATCCCGGCCGAGGTCCTGCACCTCGTGACTGATGAAACTGGCTTCGACGCGGTCGAAATCGGGGATCGCGCGCAGGTGGTCGCAGGTCGGCGTGCTCAATTCGCGCCAGCTGACCGGATCATAGGCGCTGGTGGTCAGTCCGCGCGGCACCTCGGGCGCCAGCCGTGCCAGCTCTGCCACGGAATGCGGGTTGAAGGACATCAGGGCGACATCGCCCTTGTAGCCCTGCAACTGGCGCAGGGTGTCTGCCTCCAGCGCGCCGATGTTGGGGCCCATATCGCCGTCCTGATCCTTCAGCTCGATCAGCAGCGGCGCACGGCCTGCCACCAGATCAAGGATCTCGGCCAGATCGGGGATACATTCACCGTCGCCGCCCTTGAGCGGGATCGCGCGCAGCTGATCGCGGGTGTGATCCGCCACCAGACCGGTGCCTTCGGCCAGCCGGTCCAGGGCGTAATCGTGAAACACCATGGCGCAGCCGTCCGAGGACAGCTGCAAATCCATTTCGATACCATAGCCAGCCTCGATCGCGGCGCGCATGGCGGCGCGGCTGTTTTCCGGGCGGCCATCGCGCACATCATGCAGCGCGCGATGGGTTATGGGCTGGCGCAGGAGTGCGGCAGGCAGGTCAGCTCTCATGAGATCTGGAACACGCCGTCGATTTCCACAGCGACCCCCAGCGGCAGCGAAGGCGAGCTGACGGCGGCACGGGCATGACGGCCGACATCGCCCAGCACTTCGACCATCAGATCGGAAGCGCCGTTCACCACCTGCGGCTGGTCGGTGAAACTATCGGTGGAATTCACAAAAGCGCCGAGTTTGACGACGCGCTTCAGGCGATTGAGATCGCCATCACAGGCGGCTTTCAGCTGCGCCAGCAACGCGATGGCACATTGGCGGGCGGCTTTCTGACCTGCGGCCACATCCATGTCGGCGCCCAGTTTGCCGGTGATCAGCCCTTCGGGGCCGGCCGAGATCTGGCCGGAGATGTAGACCATATCGCCGACCACGACATAGGGGACGTAATTGGCAGCCGGGGCCGGTGCGCTCGGCAGCTGAATGCCCAGTTCTTTGAGTTTGGCTTCGATATCCATGGGTGCAGTCCTTTGCATCAGGTTTTGCGGAACGCTAACCGGGAAGCGGCAGGGCGGAAAGCAAAAAACCGCCCCGGGTGGGGCGGTTTTGCGACGTGTCTGCGGCTTCGCGCTGCTCGGCCCCGTCAGCTTTCCCTGAAGGCTTTGACGAAGTAGTCGGCAAGGGGTTTCACGAGATAGGCCAGCGGCGTGCGCTCGGCGGTGCGGATGTATCCTTCGACCGGCATACCGGGGATCAGCACCGTGCCCTCGGGCAGGGTTTCCAGCTGGCCGGGATCCAGTTCGATCTCGGTGCGGTAGTAGGAGAGCTTGCTCGCCTGATCCTCAAACGCATCGGCAGAGACCTGTTTCACCGTGCCGAAAAGTTCCGGCGTCAGGCGTTGATCCAGAGCCGGGAAGCGCAGGGTTACCGGCTGACCGACATAGATCTGATCGACATCGGTGGGGGCCACCTGCGCGGCAATCACCAGCGGCCGGTCCTGCGGCACCAGATAAAGCACCGGCTCCGCCGCCCGGATCACCGAGCGCGGCGTATGGACCTGCAGACCATAGACGATGCCGGAGACCGGTGCAGTGATATCGAGCCGCGCCAGACGTTCCTTCAGCGCGCGGCGGGTCTCGGCCAGTTCCAGCTCCTGATAGCGCAGATCGCGCAGCCGGGTGATGGCCTGCTCGCGCTGCTGGGTGCCCAGTTTGAGGATTTCGATGTCGATTTCGGTGATGCGCCCCTCGGCCTGGGCCTCGGTGGCAATCAGCTCGCCCAGCGAACCTTGCAGGTCGGCCTCGGTCCGGCGCAGGTTCAGAACCGTGCCGGCCTGCGCCAGCCCGCGATCCAGCAGCGACTGCTGGTTTGCCAGCTCCTCCTCGATCAGCTCGAGCTGGGTGCGGCGCGAGGCCTGCTGCGCCAGAACGCCTTTGATCTGATCCTGTATCTGCGAGCGTCGTTTTTCCAGCTGGTCGATTTCGCGCGCCACTGAATCCTTGCGCGCCTGAAACAGGCGAAGCTGGCCCTGCATCAGATCGGCCACCTCTGGCCGGGTTTCGGCCAGTTCGGAAAGCTCGGCGTCGAACTCAACCGTCTCGGCGCTGTCCCGCTCGGCATCAAGGCGCGCGCGGCGTGCCATCAGTTCAAACAGCTGACCTTCGGTGATGACCAGTTGCGAGTGCAGCTCCTTGGCATCCAGCCGCAGCAGCACCGCGCCCTCGGCCACGGTGTCGCCCTCTTCCACCAGAATGTCCTGCACGATGCCGCCGTCGAGGTGCTGCACAACCTGCCGGTTGCGGTCGACCTCAATCCGGCCCGAGGCCACAATGGCACCGGCGATGGAGGTGGCAACCGACCAGGTGCCAAAGCCCCCGAGCAGGATCACAACGCCGAACAGGCCGATCAGCAGCGGACGGCGGGCGGACCAGGATGTGGCCCCGGTATCGGTCTGGTTCATCGCACACCTCCTGGCGCTGCCTGTTGAATGCTCTGGTGGTTCGAAACCATTTCCCGCAGGACCTTGTCCTTGGGGCCAAAGGCGGTCTGGATCCCCTGATCAATGACCAGCAAAAGGTCACATTCCTGAATGGCCGCCGGGCGATGGGCCATGATCAGCACCGATCTGCCATCGGCCTTGAGCTGTTTGATCGCCCGGTTGAGCGCCACCGACCCGTCGTTGTCGAGGTTCGAATTCGGCTCATCCAGAATGACGATCACCGGATCGTCATAAAGCGCGCGCGCCAGGGCGACACGCTGCATCTGACCGCCGGAGAGCCGCCCGCCCCCAGCCGTGATCCGGGTGTCATAGCCATCGGGCAGATGCACGATCATATCATGGGCCGCAGCCTTTTTCGCGGCGGCGACGACTTTTTCGGAATCCGGGTTGGACGACAGCCGGGCGATGTTCTGGGCAATGGTGCCTTCGAACAGCTGCACGCGCTGCGGCAGGTAGCCGATGTTCTGGCCCAGCACCTCGGGGGCGTATTGCTCCAGCGAGGCGCCATCCAGCCGCACCGTGCCCGCCGCCGGGCGCCACGCGCCGGTCAGTGCCCGCGCGAGGGTGGATTTGCCGGAGCCTGAGGGGCCGATCACGCCGATGGCCTGACCCGGCTGCACCCGGAAGCTGACATTGCGCAGCTGCGGACGGCTGTCCCCCGGCGGCACCACCGCCAGCGCCTGTACTTCGAGATTGGCGGAGGGTTTGGGCAATTCGGTGCGCTGCGGCTCTTCCGGGACTTTCTCCAGCAGCTCGGCGAGATTGCGCCAGCCCTTCAGCGCGCGCTGCACCATCGCCCATTGACCAAGCGCCAGTTCGATAGGCGCCAGCGCCCGGCCCATCAGGATCGAGCCTGCGATCATCGCGCCGGCGGTCACCTCGTTCTGCAGCACCAGATAGGCGCCCAGACCCAGCATCGCCGATTGCAGGAACAGGCGCAGGGTTTTGGTCAATGTGGTGAAGCCGCCGCCGACGTCGCTGGCGGCGACACTGTCCACCAGTGCGGCATCGCGGCCCGCTTTCCAGCGCTGAAACGCGGCGCGGCGCATACCCATCGACTGGATCATCTCCGCTTCGGTGCGGATTTCCTCGGACATCAGATTGGCCCGGTGGCCGGAAATGCCCGCCTGCATCTGCGGGCGGCGCGACAGGAACTGGTTCAGCACCGCGATGGCAATGAGAACCGCACCACCGCCAAGCGCCAGCAGCCCGAGCCAGGGGTGGAACAGAGCGATGCCAAACAGGAAGATCGGCGTCCAAGGCAGATCGAATGCGGCACCGAGCACCGGCGAGGCGATCAGACGTTGCACCGATTCCAAATCGCTGAGACCGGTCTGCGCCACCGGATCCTGAGCCACCGCGGAACGGCGGATCATGGCATCGAACACGCGCTGATCCAGCCCGGCCTGAAACCGCGCCCCGGCCCGCGACAGAATGCGACCGCGCGCATAGTCCAGAATACCCATGGTGCCGTAGAGAAACACCACCAGCAGTGACAGCGCGATCAACGTCGCCACCGATCGGCTGCCCAGCACCCGGTCATAGACCTGCATCATGTATAGCGGTCCCGTCAGCATCAGCATATTCACGAAGAAGCTGAAGATACCGACAGACCAATAGAGACCACGACTGCGGCGACGATGCGCCTGCAGCTCATCGAAGCCGGATTTATTAGTAGTTTTCGTCATGAGAGGTCTGCAATTCCCTGTCAATATGCCCTATGTATCAGCCACGCGCGCAGAAAACCGGACCACATATGTTCCAAATCTGCCACAACTGTGTAAACAAGCCCAGTCTCTGACTAGGCAGAGCTGAGAAACACCCTAAGTGGGTCCAACGCGCCCACAGCAGACAGATTGGACACCGAAGCGAATGACCTTCCCGCTGCGACCTTTTTTGATTATGGCCCTGGTAACTGTTACGTCGACACTGGCAGGCTGCGCAACCCAAGATAGTGTCTCGCGCGCGTCGGGTGAGGTGTTCGATCCTTACGAGAACACCAACCGGTCCATTCACAATTTCAACCGTGGTGTTGACCGCTTTGCCTTTCGCCCCGCTGCCAAGGGTTATGTCGCGATTGTGCCGCCGGATATGGTGACCAGTTTCAACAACTTTGCCGAGAACCTGTCGATGCCGGGTCAGGCGGTGAATGCGCTGTTGCAGGGCAATTTCAAGGAATCGGGCATCGCTGTATCGCGCTTTGTGATCAATACGATCTTTGGCATCGGCGGCCTTGGCGATCCGGCCTCTGACTTCAACGTGCCGCGTGTGGACACCAATTTCGGCGAGACGCTGCATGTCTGGGGTGTTGGCGAAGGCGCCTATGTCGAGCTGCCGTTCTTTGGCCCCTCCACCGCCCGCGACGGGGCTGGCATCGTGGTGGATTTCTTCACCAATCCGATCAGCTACGCTCGGCATAATCCAGCCGACAACATCGGCATCTATGCCGAGGTGGTGCGTCGTCTGGGGGATCGTGGCACATATTCCGACACCATCGACTCGATTTTGTATGAGAGCGCCGACAGCTACGCGCAGGCGCGGCTGATCTACCTTCAGAACCGCCGCTTCGAGTTGGGCGGCGATCAAAGTGAATACGAAGGGGTCTATGGCGATCCCTATTCAGATCCGTATGAGGACATCTATGCCGAGTAATTTTCTGACCCGCCGCAGTTTCCTGGCCACTGGCGTTGCCTTTCTCGGGCTGGCCGCCCTGCCCGATAAAGTGCTTGCCCTGAGTGAAGCCGCCGCGCGCAGCCTTGTCGGCAGCGTCGTTGGCGACATCAACAAGGTCATCGCCTCCGGCAAGTCCGAAGGTGCGATGATCCGTGATTTCGAGAAGATTTTCGTGCGCTATGCGGATGTGAACATCATGGCGCGCTATGCGCTGGGTGTGGATGCCCGCCGCGCCTCGGGCGCGCAGATGAACGCTTTTGCCGATGCATTCCAGGGCTATATCTCCCGCAAATACGGCAAGCGGTTCCGCGAGTTCATCGGCGGTTCGGTCGAGGTGCAATCCGCGCGCAAGATCAAGGCGGGTTATGAGATCAAATCGCTGGCCAAGCTGAAAGGTCAGGCCCCGTTTGAGGTGACCTTCCTCGTGTCCGATAAATCCGGTCGCGACAAATTCTACAACATGTTCATCGAAGGCGTGAACCTGCTGTTGACCGAACGCACCGAGATCGGGGCCATCCTTGACCGCAACAAGGGTGATATCAACAAGCTGATCGCCGAGCTGAAGCGGCTGAGCTGAGTTCAGCCACCGCAGCGTCAGACAGATCACGAAAAAGGGGCCCGGCGGCCCCTTCTTCTATTTCAGGATTGCAGTTTGTGCGCCGCGCCCTGTCAGCGCGCATAAGGTCGCGCGATGATCCCCAGCGCGGTGCGACACCACACGGGGCTACCGGCGGTCACCAAACGGAGTGACTGACCGCCGACGACCGCGCCGGAACGCTGCACGGTGACAGCGCAGAGACATGCGGGACATAAGACCCATATTGGCCCGGCTTGGTCCGGCGTGATGCGCTATCGGTTGCCGAAGATGTCACGCAGCAGACCGTCCACCGCGCGCCCCAGTTCCTGCCCGACGTTGGGCCGCTGGCGACGCTGTGGCTGCGGTTGTGGCGGTGGTGCGATGGGCTGCGGTGCGATCATCGGCAGCGGTTTGGGTGTCAGACCGTCATGCACCCGCACCATGACCTCGCGCCAGATATCGGCGGGCAGACCGCCACCGGTCACGCCGGAGAGCGGCGTGTTGTCATCATAACCCATCCAGACGCCCGCGACATAATCGGCAGTGAAGCCCACAAACCAGGCATCACGGGCCGCCTGTGTCGTGCCGGTCTTGCCGGCCGCCTGCCAGCCGGGGATCTGCGCCCGCCGACCGCTGCCCTGCGACACCACCTGCTCCATCATCCAGATCAGTTCCCGCGCCGCCTTGGTCTGGATCACCCGCTCGCCCAGACCGCCGCTGGCGCCCATCAGAGGGGTGTTGTCGCCAATGATCGTCAGCTCCGTCACGCCATATGGGGTCACCGAGGAGCCACCATTGAGAATGCCCGCATAGGCTCCGGTCATATCAAGCAGCGTGCTTTCGGAGGCACCCAGCGCCAGCGCCGGGCCGGCGGCCAGCTCACTGTCCAGTCCGAAATCACCGGCCACGCGACGCACCAGATCGCGACCCACCGCCTCGGACACTTTCACAGCCGGGACGTTCAGCGAATCCCGCAGGGCCTGCGCCAGGGTGACCTCGCCATAGAATTTCCGCGTATAGTTCTTTGGGCACCACTGGCCGGACCCCGGAACATCAAGGCAATATTGCGCGTCCAGCACCCGGTCGAGCGGCGAATACCCCAGCTCAAGCGCCGTGGCATAGACAAAGGGTTTGAAGGCCGAGCCGGTCTGACGCTTGGCCTGGGTCGCGCGGTTGAACACACCGGAGACACGGGATTTGCGCCCACCCACCATGGCCCGGACCGCGCCATCCGCGCTCATCACCACAATGGCGGCCTGCGCCTTGGAGCCTTCGCGGACCTTGGTGTCAAAGACATGGTTCAGCGCATCTTCGGCTGCGCGTTGCAGGCGCTGGTCGATGGTAGTGCGGATCACCACATCCTCGGTTGTCTCATTGCCAAAGAAATCCGGGATGGTGTCCATCACCCAATCGGCGAAATAGCCACCGGCGCGGGCGGCGGCGGCCTCGCTCAGGACCGCAGGGGTATTCTGCGCCGCGCGCATTTCAGCGGTGGTCAGATACCCCTGCTCCTGCATCAGGCGCAGCACGGTGGCGGCGCGATCCTGCGAGCGTTGCAGATTATTGGTCGGTGCCAGCGTTGAAGGGGCTGTCAGCAGACCCGCCAGCATCGCCGCCTCTGCGGCATCCACCTGATTGGCGGATTTGCCGAAATAGCGCTGCGCTGCGGCCTCGGCCCCATAGGCGCCACCGCCCAGATAGGCGCGGTTCATATAGATCGAGAGGATTTCATCCTTGGTGTATTTGGCCTCCATCGCCATCGCGAAGATGGCTTCCTTGGCCTTGCGCCACAGCGACCCCTGGCGGCAGTCGCGTTCATAGGCGCGCTCGCTCTCCCATTCGGTCGGATCATAGACCACGCCGAGACACAGCAGCTTGGCGGTCTGCTGCGTGATGGTGGAGCCGCCATGGCCGGACAGCGGGCCGCGCCCTTCGCTCAGGTTGATGCGGACAGCGCTGGCAACGCCGCGCGGCGATACACCGAAGTGGCGGTAGAACCGTTTATCCTCGGTCGCGACGATGGCGTTCTTCAGGTAGGGCGAGACGGTTTCGCTGGTGACCACGCCGCCGAATTGATCCCCCCGCCAGGCAAAGACCTCGCCGTTGCGATCGGTGAGCGTGACAGAGCCGCGCGCGCGCCCGTCCAACAGTTCAGCAACCTCGGGCAGTTTCATGTAGTGGTAGCCCACCGCCAGCGCCACCAGCGCGGTCGAGATCATGCCGATCCGCCAGGCAAATCCCCAGGCCAGCCGGAACGCCCAGCGAAACGGTGCCAGCAGCAGCGCGAGGATCTTGCCCAGCAGGGTCTTTGGTTTCTGCGGTTTGCGCGGGCCTCTGCCACCGCCCCCGGTGCCACCCGTTTTGCGACCGCCGCCGAACAGGCCAAGCCAGCCCGATTTACGCGGCCTTGCGGTTGATTTCGGCCGTGGTTTGGCCTTGCGCGCGGGCGCTTTGCCCTGCGTGCCGCGCCCCGCTGTCGCGTAGCGCTTGTCTGCGACCAGAGGTCGGCGCCGCGGTCCTTGTGCCATCTTCCAGATCCTGCCCGGTTTGCCCGTTTTGCGGACCATACCGTGTCTGCGACGGTTTGTTGAGGGGCAGTTTCACGACATTTCCCCTCTGAAAGCCGGGTGTTTTTTAGGCGGACTGGCAAAAGATCGCCTATTTTTTAGCCGTCCCGCCGCAACCGCCCTCAAAACCTGACCCGAAACGTTCCACCGACTCGGCTCTGCGGATTTGCTGCACCTGCAAACAGTTCAGGCGCTGTCACCACGCGCCGCCATCATCACAGGGGGTCGGGCATGAAAATGATCATAGCAACCATCAAGCCGTTCAAGCTGGAGGAGGTCCGCGAGGCGCTGACATCCATCGGCGTGTCCGGGCTGATGGTCACGGAAATCAAGGGGTTCGGCGCCCAGTCCGGCCATACGGAGATCTATCGTGGGGCGGAATATGAGGTGAATTTCGTGCCCAAGATGCGGCTGGATCTGGTGGTGCCCTCCGGGCTGGCCGATCAGGTCGTCGACACCATCACCCAGACCGCCCGCACCGGCAAGATCGGTGACGGCAAGATTTTTGTTCTCGACGTTGAGCAGGCGATCCGCGTGCGCACCGGCGAAACCAATCACGACGCGCTGTGAAAACGCGCAAAGGAAGGAAATCAGTTATGCGTAAATCAACCCTTTCCCTTGCAGCGGTGGCGACGCTGGCCCTGCCCGGCCTCGCCCTCGCCCAAGAGACCGCCGCTGCGGCCCCGGCGCCCGGAGCGGCGGCCACCGACACGGTGTTTATCCTCAACTCGCTGCTGTTTCTGGTCGGCGGCTTCCTCGTGTTCTGGATGGCGGCCGGTTTTGCCATGCTGGAAGCGGGTCTGGTGCGGTCGAAAAACGTCACCATGCAGCTGACAAAAAACGTTGCGCTGTTCTCTCTGGCGGCCATCTTCTATTACCTGATCGGCTATAACCTGATGTATCCGCTGGGCACCTGGTCGATTGAGGGCGTCCTCTCCGGTGTCTGGGGTCCGGGCGTTCTGGAGGCGGTGGGCATCACCGCCGAGCAGGCAGATGATTACTCCTATGCCTCCACCGGATCGGATTTCTTCTTCCAGCTGATGTTCTGTGCAACCACGGCCTCCATTGTCTCCGGCACCCTCGCCGAGCGCGTGAAACTCTGGCCCTTTCTCGCCTTTACCATCGTGCTGACCGCAGTGATCTACCCGCTGCAGGCCAGCTGGAAATGGGGCGGCGGCTTCCTCGACGAGATGGGGTTCCTCGACTTTGCAGGCTCCACCGTGGTGCATTCCGTTGGTGGCTGGGCGGCTCTGACCGGCGCGCTGATCCTTGGCCCGCGCATTGGCAAGTACAAGAACGGCAAGACCGTCCCGATGCCCGGA
Organism: Phaeobacter sp. JH20_08; assembly: GCF_048056635.1. Lineage (NCBI taxonomy): Bacteria > Pseudomonadati > Pseudomonadota > Alphaproteobacteria > Rhodobacterales > Roseobacteraceae > Phaeobacter > Phaeobacter sp. JH20_08. Next base: position 72,204 of record NZ_JAYMVV010000006.1, read on the forward strand.
TCCAACCTGGCGCTGGCCACCCTTGGGACGTTCATCCTGTGGCTGGGCTGGTTCGGCTTTAACGGTGGCTCGCAGCTGGCGATGGGCACTGTCGGGGATGTCGCGGACGTGAGCCGGATCTTTGCCAATACCAACGCAGCCGCAGCTGGCGGCGCCGTGGCCGCGCTGATCCTGACGCAGCTGCTGTTCAAGAAGCCCGATCTTACCATGATCCTGAACGGCGCGCTGGCGGGTCTGGTGTCGATCACCGCAGAACCGCTGACGCCCGGTCTGGGCATGGCAACGCTGATCGGGGCTGCTGGCGGCATCATCGTGGTCTTTGTGGTGCCACTGCTGGACAAGCTGAAAATCGACGATGTGGTCGGCGCCATCCCGGTTCACCTGGTGGCCGGTATCTGGGGCACCATCGCGGTTGTGCTGACCAACCCCGAAGCCAGCCTGATCACACAGCTGACCGGGATCGTGGTTGTCGCGCTCTTCGTCATTATCTCTTCCGCCGTGGTCTGGCTGATCCTGCGGGCGGTGACCGGTATCCGGGTTGGCGAAGAGGACGAAGTCAACGGTCTGGACATGGCGGAACTGGGTATGGAAGCCTATCCCGAATTTTCCCCCAGCTGATCCGAACCCGGCTTGAAACTGAACGCGGTTCCCGGTGCCTCCGGGGGCCGCGTTTTCATTTGGGTGCCCCCCGGGCCGCAGCCAAAAGTCTTTGAAGGTTTTTGCCCAGACGAATTGAGAAAGTCTGGTGAGCCGTCGCAAAAACGCCCCGCCGAAGCGGGGCGTGATCATCGGTTCTGACAGCCTGAATCAGACAGGCGGGATCAGACGCCAGCGTCGACAATCGCCCGGGCGAGGATCGGCACCGTCTGGGTGTTCAGACCTGCGATATTCATGCGGCTGTCGCCGACCATGTAGATGCCGCTGTCGGCGCGCATCTTCTCGACCATTTCGGGCGTGGTGCCGAGCAGTGAGAACATGCCGCGATGCTGGGCCAGGAAGGCAAAGCGGTCAGACCCGGTCAGGCGCTGCAGCTCATCCGCGAGCTGCTGGCGGAGTTTCAGCATGCCAAGGCGGGTCTCTTCCAGTTCCGCCGCCCAATCGGCGCGCAGCGCGTCGTCATTCAGGATCATGGTCACCAGACGCGCGCCATGATCCGGCGGGAAGGAATAGTTCTGCCGGTTCAGAAACGCCAGCGTGCCCTGGTTCAGCCCCTGTGCGCCTGCATCCTGCGATACTGCCATCAGCAGGCCGGTGCGTTCGCGGTAGATGCCGAAGTTCTTTGAACAGCTGGCCGCGATCAGACATTCCGGCGTGTTGGCCGCCACATAGCGAACGCCCTGCGCGTCCTCTTCCAGACCATCGCCAAAGCCCTGATAGGCAATGTCGATCATCGGAATGAGACCGCGTTCGTTCAGCAGCGCCACCACTTCCTGCCACTGCACGATGTTGAGGTTGGCACCGGTCGGGTTGTGGCAGCAGCCATGCAGCAGCACCACGTCGCCTTTGTTGGCGGTTTTCAGATCTTCAATCATGCCATCGAAATCAACGCCGCAGGTCTCGCGGTCGAAATAGCGATAGGCGACGGTTTCGATGTGCAGATAGTTCAGGATCGAGATGTGGTTTGGCCAGGTCGGGTTCGACACGAACACCCGCGCGCCGGGGTTGGCCATCTTGATCAGCTCAAACGCCTGACGCACGGCACCGGTGCCACCGGGGGTGGCGGCTGCCGCGACATTGCCCCGCTCGACGCTATCCGCAAGGATCAGCTTGATCATCGCGTCGGAATAGGCCGGATCACCGGCCAGGCCGACGTAGGATTTGGAGGTCTGCTCTTCCCACAGTTTATGTTCTGCCGCCTTGATGGCGCGCATCACCGGGGTCACCCCTTCGGCGTTCTTGTAGACGCCGACGCCAAGGTCGATCTTGTCATCGCGCGGGTCGTCGCGATAGGTCTGCATCAGCATCAGGATCTTGTCCGCCGGCTGGGGTTTCAGGGTTTCGAACATCAGGTCTCTCCGGTTGCAACGGGAAGGGTTGGGAAGGCGCCCCACTCAGTCCAGGAGCCGTCATAAAGCGAATGATCGGTCTTGCCGATCCGCTCCATGGCGAGGCTGAGGACTGCGGCGGTCACGCCTGACCCACAGGTGGTGATGGCAGGCTTGCTGAGATCGACACCAGCCCGTTCAAAGGCGGCACGCAGCGCGTCCGGCGCTTTCATCGTCTGATCAGCGTTCAGCAGTTCGGTATAGGGCAGGTTCTTGGAGCCGGGGATATGACCCGACCGCAGACCTTCGCGGGGTTCGGCAACCGTGCCCTGAAACCGCGCGGCCGCACGGGCGTCGATGATCTCGTGATCGCCAAGCTTGGCGGCGGAGGACACTTGCGTCACATCACGCAGCAGATGGTTCTGCACCCGCACGGTCATATGGCGGTCGCGGATGACCGGCGGCAGATCTTCGACCGGGTTGCCCTCGGCCTGCCATTTCGGCAGACCACCGTCCAGCACCGCAACATTGGTCTGCCCCATCAGGCGGAACAGCCACCACACCCGCGCCGCTGACCGCAGCCCAGTGCCGTCATAGACCACTACCTGATGGCCGTCACCGACCCCCATCGCGCGCAGGCGGGACATGAATTTCTCCACCGGGGGAACCATATGCGGCAGCTCGGAGCGATTGTCGGCGATATCGTCGATATCAAAGAAGCGCGCGCCGGGAATATGAGCTGCGTCATACTCCGCCTTGGCGTCTCGCCCTTCGTGCGGCATGTACCATGAGGCATCAAGGAGCCGCAGATCAGGGTCCTTCAGATGCGCAGCAAGCCAGTCTGTCGACACAAGCGTTTTAGGATCATCCAACGTTACCGCCTCCCCTCATATGTGCTGAGGCATCCGTACAACCGCGCGGACAGAGTCGCAAGGGAGGCCGGGCCTGCGGCGCAACAATCTGTCCCACCGGGCCGGATCGGAGGCGCTGCGCCGGGCATCTGCACTCCCTGTCAGCGGACAATCCGCAGCCGAGGGCGCGCGGATTCGGTGGCAGGTTGTGACCGAGGGGCCGGATCCGTCTTGCCAGCCGGGAAGCGATGGGCAAAGGACAGCGCCGCGCGGATCACATGCGGGTCCATCCAGCCGCCGGTCAGATCGGCCACGGCGTCGCGGGCCGCTGGGGTGTTGTCGCGGCGCATGTGATGCAGCATCCGCAGACAGGCCGCTTCATCTGCGGTGACACTGGCTCGGGTCGAGAGGGTCAGCGCGTCATGCCCCTGATAAAGCTCGCCGCGCAGGTCATGCAGGCAGCGCACCACCTTGAACAGCGCATGCGCGACCCCCAGGCCGAAACTCTCACCCCAGCGCTCAGCCGCGCTGCAACAGGCGTGCTGCCAGGCCTGGCTCTGCGGCTCTCGCAGGCAGGTGGTGAAATGGCGCAGCTGTGGCAGCAGCGCGACCTCAAACGGATCAAGCCCCAGTTCCGCAAGCGCGGTTTCTGCGGGCATAGTTGGCATGTCAGCGGCGGGTGCAGGGGTCAGAGGTCGCGAATCAGAAAGGGCCTCAGGCATCGGCATCATCCTTGTCACAGGGAGGAAAACAGAAGATGCCGGGCCTGACCGAGGGATGTGTCTGCTGGGTTGGGCTTATCTGACTTATTTAGTCAGTTATTGCAATGGCCACGCGTTACCCGGTGCAACTGCCGGGCAGGATAGGGTGGCCGGGAAGCGACGGTCGTAGGTCCGGCGCAGGCCCGGTGGCAGATCCAGACGTGGCCCTGTCCCACCGCAGCTGCAATGCGTCGCACTCAGCTGTGGTCTTTCAGCAGGCGTTGCTTCTGGCGCGACCAATCGCGTTTGGCCTCGGTCTCGCGCTTGTCGTGGTTCTTCTTGCCCTTGGCGATGCCGATCTTCACCTTGGCCAGACCGCGATGGTTGAAATACATCACCAGCGGCACCAGGGTCATCCCCTTGCGCTGGGTTGCATTCCAAAGGTTCGACAACTCCTTGCGCGACACCAGCAGCTTGCGGCGACGACGCTCCTCATGCTTGAACATCTTCGCCTGCTCGTAAGGCGCGATATAGGAGTTCACCAACCAGAGTTCGCCATCATCCACCGTCGCGTAGCTCTCGGCGATATTGGTACCGCCGGCGCGCAGGGATTTGACCTCGGATCCTTCCAGCAGGATCCCGCATTCCAGATCGTCCTCAATCGCATAGTCAAACCGCGCGCGGCGGTTCTCTGCGATCACTTTGTAATTCGGGTCTGATTTTTGCTTGGCCATGGGCGCAGATGTAAGCTGCCAGGGGGAGAGGTGCAAGATGGTGATGCAGCGGAGGATTGGCCCCCGCCCCACCGACCGGATTCAGGTAGGCTGACGGCGACGGCTGCGCATCAGGGTAAAGCCGCCACTGATCACGATGACCGTGCTGCCCATCAGGGTCCAGAGGTCGGGGCGCTCGTGGAAGACCACCACCCCAAGCACCATGGCAAACACCAGCCGGGTGTAGCGGAAGGGAGCGATGACCGAAATCTCGCCGCTCCGCATGGCGCCGGTCAGGGCGTGATAGGCCACCACCCCCACCACGGTTGCAGCCACCAGACCGGCCCCGGTGGCGAGATCCGGCATCACCATCGGCGCGCCAAAGGGCTGCGCCAAGACCCCCGCGACGATCAGCATGGCAAATCCGACCAGCCCGAGATGCGCGTTCGACAGCCCGGCCGGAGCCGCGCGGGTGGCCAGGTCGCGGCCTGCAAAGCCAAGCGTTCCCGCCACCGCAAAGAGCGAGGCCAGCTCAAACCCGCTGGCGCCCGGGCGCAGGATCATCAAGACGCCGACAAAACCCGCCGCAATCGCCAGCCAGCGGCGCAGGCCCACATGCTCGTTAAAGAAGACCACCGCGCCGGCAGCAACCACCAGCGGCGTCGCCTGCAGGATTGCGGAGGCCGAAGAAAGCGGCGTCAGCGCAATTGCCAGCGTGTAGCACAGCCGCCCTGCAACCTCGGCGACAGAGCGCAGCACAAGCGCGCGCGTGCAGAACACCGGGGTCCACAGGCGGTGCCCCTGTGCACGCGCCATGATGGCAAAGATCACCATGCCCCCGGCCCCGAACAGGATCAGGATCTGCCCGACCGGCAGGCTTCGGGCCGCGGATTTGATGAACATATCCTCCAGCGCAAAGGCGGCCATAGCGAGCACCATCAGGAGACTGCCGCGCAGAGTGTCCATGGATCAGATCGCTTTCGTAATAAGGCCGGTGGAAAACTCTCCGGCAATAGGTCAATGGAAACAGGGGCAAGACGCGCGCACCCCGGAGGGTCTGGCGCCTCGTCATCAATGCCACCAGCATTAGGCATCCTCTGCCCCGGCGACAAGCCGCGCCGCTGCGGCCAATTGATCCGGCTGCCGCTAGCCGCGAGAGGCCACGCGGCGGTAGTGGTGCATGTTCAAGAACGCAGCACCGCTGTCGCCACAGCGATAGCCATGTGGCTGATCCGCCGCAAAGCGCAGCCCCTGCCCGGTATCCAGCGCCACCCAATCGTCGCCCCGCAACACCTCCATCGCGCCCTCCAGCACGAAGACCTCTTCAGTCACGCCGCTGTCATGGGGCTGGGACAGGTGGCATTGGCCGGGACGCAGGCTCACGTGGAAGGTCTCGGCCGCAAGCGCGGGATCAAAGGGAAACACCATCTTCACCGCGATCGAACCGGGAAACTGGACCGAGCGGAACACCCGCTCGCCGCTGGCGGCCAGATCCGGGGCCGCCGCCTCGCCGATCAGCGCGCTGAGCGGCAGATGAAACCCCTTGGCAATTTTCCACAGGGTGGCAATCGTCGGGCTTGATTCGCCGCGCTCGATCTGGCCCAGCATCGCCTTGCTGACGCCGGTGACCTCGGCAGCCCGTGACAGGCTTAGCCCTGCGCCCTGGCGAATGTCCCGCAAATTCAGAGTGATGCTATCTTCGCTCATGCCTGCTGCCCGTTGCTGGTCCGCCCGATGCGGATTGGTTCATGCCGCGCTTCAAAAACCTCTTGTGCGTTATAACGCACAAACGCTACTGTGCGCTATAACGCACAGACCTGCGATCTCTAGCGGATCCGCCAGCTCAGGAAAACCCGGATGCTCAGCCCCTTGAAACTGTCGCATAGTGTTGCCGGCGCTGTTGCCGTGCTGCTGGGCTACACCGGATCTGTCGTGATCATCGCTCAGGCCAGCGGCGCCCCCGGCGCCAATCTGGCGCAGGCCGACAGCTGGATTCCGGTCTTGGTTATGGGCATGGGTGTGGGCATGGGGCTCAACAGCCTCGGCCTGTCGCTGATGTCCCGGATGCCGATCCTGACCGCCCGGTTCGCCACTCCGTCCCGCCAAAGCCTGCGAAAACCGGCAGAAACCACCAGATAATTACCGAAGACCGCCCCGACATGTTGCCTTTGTTGCGCAAATCGTGTCCCTGAGGGGCAAAGACAAGGGAACCAGCCAGATGCCAATGTACCGATCCAGAACTTCCACCCATGGCCGCAATATGGCGGGCGCACGCGGATTGTGGCGCGCCACAGGGATGAAGGACGATGATTTCGGCAAGCCGATCATCGCCATCGTCAACTCCTTTACCCAGTTCGTACCCGGCCACGTCCACCTCAAGGATCTGGGCCAGATGGTCGCCCGCGAGGTCGAGGCGGCCGGCGGCGTCGCCAAGGAGTTCAACACCATCGCGGTGGATGACGGTATCGCCATGGGCCATGACGGGATGCTCTACTCGCTGCCCTCGCGCGAGGTGATCGCGGATTCCGTCGAATATATGGTCAACGCCCATTGCGCCGACGCCATGGTCTGCATCTCCAACTGCGACAAGATCACTCCCGGCATGCTGATGGCAGCGATGCGGCTGAATATCCCGGCGATCTTCGTTTCCGGTGGACCGATGGAAGCGGGCAAGATCGACATTGCCGATCTCGACGCCAAGAAGATCGACCTCGTCGATGCGATGGTTGCGGCGGCCAACGAGAACCTCACCGATGAGCAGGTGCAGCATATCGAGGAAAACGCCTGCCCCACCTGCGGCTCCTGCTCCGGCATGTTCACCGCCAACTCGATGAACTGTCTGGCCGAGGCGCTGGGTCTGGCGCTGCCGGGCAATGGCTCGACACTGGCCACCCACGCCGACCGCAAACACCTGTTCCTTGAGGCGGGCCGCAAGATCGTCGACATCACCAAGCGCCACTACGTGGGCGAGGAGAAAGGCCTGCTGCCGCGCGAAATCGCCACCTTTGATGCGTTTGAAAACGCCATGAGCCTCGATATCGCCATGGGAGGGTCGACCAATACGGTGCTGCACCTCCTGGCCATCGCCAATGAAGGCAAGGTCGATTTCACCATGACCGATATGGACCGCCTGTCGCGCAAGGTGCCGTGCCTGTGCAAGGTCGCACCGAACACCGAAAACGTTCATATGGAAGACGTCCACCGCGCCGGTGGCATCTTCTCCATCCTGGGTGAGCTCAGCCGCGCGGGACTGTTGCATGACCATTGCGCCACCGTCCACTCCAGCTCCATGGGCGAGGCAATCGCCAAATGGGACATCAAGGTTGCCAACAACCCCGAGGCCGAAGAGCTGTTCAAGGCCGCCCCCGGCGGCGTGCGCACCACCGAAGCGTTTTCGCAGTCCAACCGCTACAAGGAGCTGGACACCGACCGTGCAGGCGGGGTGATCCGCTCCAAGGAACATGCCTTCAGCCAGGACGGCGGTCTGGCGGTGCTGTTTGGCAATATCGCCCGCGACGGCTGCATCGTGAAAACCGCAGGGGTGGATGAAAACATCCTGAAATTCACCGGTTCGGCCTATGTCTGCGAAAGCCAGGATCAGGCGGTGAACGACATCCTGACCGGCAAGGTCAAGGAGGGTGACGTGGTGGTGATCCGCTATGAAGGCCCGCGCGGCGGTCCGGGGATGCAGGAAATGCTCTACCCGACCTCCTATCTGAAATCAAAAGGGCTGGGCAAAGCCTGCGCGCTTCTGACCGACGGGCGTTTTTCCGGCGGCACCTCCGGGCTGTCGATCGGCCATGTCTCGCCTGAGGCAGCTGAAGGCGGCACCATCGGCCTGGTGCACCAGGGCGACACCATCGAGATCGACATCCCCAACCGCACCATCCACCTGGCGGTCTCCGACGAGGAGCTGGCGACACGGCGCGCCGCCCAGGACGCAGCAGGCTGGAAACCGGTGAAGCCGCGCAAGCGCAAGGTCTCCACCGCGCTCAAGGCCTATGCCCTGCTGGCCACCTCCGCCGCAAAAGGCGCCGTGCGCGCCCTGCCCGACGACGAATAATCAGCGCTGTCAGTGAGTTCGCTTTTGAAGACCCCGGCATCTTGGATGTCGGGGCTTTTTCTTTCATAGAGATCCAGCCCTACTCGACCCACCTCGGCACCGCAGGAGATCCGACATGACCATTTGGCGCCCGGCCCAGTCCATTCGCGTGAAAACCATTGGTCTGCCCTGGCGCGATGGCCGTTTCCTCGCGGCGGAGGTGCCCGATGACAGCGGCCGGACCAAAGGCGTCCGTCCCTTGGGTGGCACCGTTGAATTTGGCGAAACCTGGCAACAGGCGCTGCGACGGGAGTTTCAGGAGGAGCTCGCTGTGGAAATCACCATCATCGGCGCGCCGGTGGTGCTGGAAAACATCTATCGGCACGAAGGCCAGACCGGCCATGAAATCATCTTCGCCGCGCAGGTCACCTGGCCAGAGACCCCGCATCTGGCAGGCGATACGATTGAGTTCTACGAAGACAACGGCCTGAAATCTATTGCCAGATGGGTGCATCCTGATGCGCTGGAGACTGGCGGGATTGAGTTGTTTCCAACCGGATTGCAAGCCCAGCTGCAAGATCTGGGGTCCCCGACCCGCGTATAGGGCACAAAACCCCTCACCTTTCCCGAAATACTCCCGCCGGAGGCGCGCCGCGCCAGCGGCGCCACGCCCAACCGGGACAAGATCATGTCAATGATTGCAGCCCGGGCGGGAGCTGATGGTCGGGTGTGACCTACTCGCCCAGTTTGGCATGCACCTCATCGAGGTCGATCTCGCCGATGGGCATCTTGTTGGCGGGGTTTTCAAAATCGTATTTGAACACCTCGAAATCGCGCTTGTAGATCTCATAGACCAGATGCATCGACAGATCGTCAAAGTACTCCTCGACCGGATGAGCCCGCTTGGGACCGTGACCTTCGCTTTCGTTGAAGCGTGGGATCTGCGCCAGATCGACCTGATGCGGCGTCTCGATGGCGTCCAGTACATCCTGCATGCCCTCGTTGAAGGCTTCGGTCCAGATCACCTTGTCGTAGCGCCCGCCGTTGCAGATGAAGGTGGAAACATGGCCCGAGGTTGCGGACCAGTGGATATCGGGATCCATCGGGCGGCGAAACTTCACCGTGTCGCGGACAAACAGCAGGAAACGGCGAAAGCTCTTGATCTGGTCAAAGGGCTGCTTGCCATCGTCACCGCCCACTTCGATCCCGTAGTCATAGGTGAGCCGCGGCACCAGATTGCCCCGGTAGCGTTTGCCATTGCGCTGGATGCCGCAAATCTTGTCGAAGAAGGAACTCAGCACGCGCGTGTAAGGGTTGCGCACGCAGGTGAACGCATAGGATTTCTGCGACTGCACATTGCCGGTAATCAGCGGCTGGCTGTCCGGCAGAGCCCATTTATGCAGCCCGCTGGTGGCATCATGGATATCGCCATCGAAGAACCGGCCATGATCTGAGTAATACATGATCTGACCAATGGTCGAGCAGGCACATTTGGGCACCACGCGGTAGACCACGCTTTCGCTCTCTGTCATCCAAGTGCCCGGAAATCCCATTCTTGCTCTCCCAGTCCGATGCGCTGCTATAGGCGCCATCTGCCAGCCTAGTCGTTAAAAGCTAAATAATGCGGTTTATTCAGTGAGAATTCGTCAGTATCAAGGAAACAATCAATCAAAATAAGACCCCGGGGCGTCGTCATGGCAAAAATCGCATATGTTCTGCTGTGCCATAAGGACCCAGAGGCGATTATCCAGCAGGCAGAGCAACTGACTGCCGCCGGGGATTACATGGCGATCCACTTCGATGGCCGGTCTCCGACGCGTGATTTCCAGCAAATCCGAGCCGCGCTGAAGGACAACCCGAATGTCTGCTTTGCCCGCAAGCGGGTCAAATGCGGCTGGGGCGAATGGTCTCTGGTTCAGGCGACGCTCCACGCGCTGGAAAGCGCCGTCGCCACCTTCCCTCGGGCGACGCATTTCTACATGGTGTCCGGCGACTGCATGGCGATCAAGACGGCCGAATACGCGCGCCAGCTGCTGGACGCGCAGGATTGCGATTACATCGAGAGCTTCGATTTTTTTGAAAGCGACTGGATCAAGACCGGCATGAAGGAAGACCGGCTGATCTATCGCCATATCTTCAACGAACGCAGGAACAAACGCCTCTTTGATCTGACCCACATGGTGCAGAAACGGCTGGGCCTGACGCGCGTCCTGCCCGAGGATATGCAGATCCAGATCGGCAGCCAGTGGTGGTGCCTGCGCCGCCGGACCGTGGAATGGATCCTGGCGTTCCTGAAGGACCGCCGCGATGTGCTGCGGTTCTTTCGCACCACCTGGATCCCGGATGAGACCTTCTTTCAGACCCTGGTGCGCCATCTGGTTCCCGCCAGGGAGATCGAGAGCCGCACGCTGACATTGCTGATGTTCTCTGACTACGGAATGCCGGTCCAGTTCTACAACGACCATTACGACATGCTGATGGGGCAGGATTTTCTCTTTGCCCGCAAGATCAGCCCCGAGGCACAGGAGCTGAAATCCCGGCTCGGCGCGCTTTATGCCGCACAGGGGGTTGAGTTTCAGATCTCCAACGAGGGTCGTAACCTCTATGAGTTTCTGACCAAACGCGGACGCAACGGGCTGCGCTTTGCCCCCCGTTTCTGGGAAACCGAAAGCACGCTCGGGCGCAACCGCGAATTGCTGATCATCACCTGCAAGAAATGGCATGTGGCCAAACGCCTGATCGAGCGGCTGCGTGAGGTCAGCAACATCCCGGCGCTCGCCTATCTGTTTGACGAAGAAGGCACCGAGATGCCCGACCTCGGCGGTATCGAGGCGACGTTATGGAAACGCACCCGCCACCGCCGCGCGCTGGTTCGGATGCTGTTTGACTATTATGAGACCGACCGGCTGGTGATCTGCCTTGACCCTTCGGCGTTGGAGCTGATGCAGGATTTCTGCGCGGACCGGGCGGTAACACGTCTGCTACAGATCGAATGCAACCTGAGCGACGATTATCTCACCGGTCATGCCGAACGCATTGGTCTGGCCGGTCAACAAACCTCAGCCGCCGCACTGGAGCGGCTGTTGCCGACGATCCGCAACGATATCCAGCATGAATCCGACCGCATCCGCGATGTGGGATTTGATCACCTCAGCCTGATCCGCGAAAGCGACAGTGACGAGCAGATGGCCGAACAGCTGATGCCGTTTCTGGCACTGGACCATGACGCCGCATTGAGCCTTGCCCGGACCGAGCATCTGTTCTCTGACTAGGGGGCCATCTGGGGCTGCGCAGTCGGCAGCCCCGCTTGTCCTGCGCTATTTCTGCTTCCAGCTGTCCAGCCAGCGGCGCAACCGGCCACGGCGTTCCGACAGCGCATCGCCGGCAGCATAAAGGCTGTCTTCGACATTCTCGACCATCGGGTCGATGCGCGCCCGGCGGAAACGGCGCCAGCGCACATATATCGCCCAGACCACCGCTGCCAGCAGCGTGAGGAAGATGATGTTGAACCAGTTCACCTGGGTATGATCCGGGCCGTCAACCGGTTTGACCGCAACCGCGTTGGGAAAGATCGACAGGAATTCATTGCGCCAGCCATAGTGGCGGACCAGCACCCACTGCGGGTCTGATTTGGTGGACGCGAGATCGGTCAGCTCGGCCTGAAGATTGGAGCTGTCCAGCTTGAAATACGGCGGCCAGCCCCAGCCGGTGTCCTCGTTGCGATAAACGATGGGGCGACCACTGGGAAAGAAAGCCTCGACAAAGCGCACGTCGCGGTTGACGCTGGTCGCGCTTTCCTGCGCGGTATCCTGCTGTGCCCAGAAGATCGAGTTTTCACCAAAATCGACCCGGCGCACCTCGGTCTTGACCACGCGCACCACGTCGTTCTGCGGCAGCGTGTAATGCAGAAAGGCCCCCGCCAGCAGCCAGAAGGTGAGAATGAACACCCATTTTACGTAACGCATCAGCGACCTCACATGAAATTCATGACATAAACCAGAAGCGCAATGGCCCCCAGCGGCACGATATAGACCAGCAGGATCAGCCTGCGCCGCAGCGAGCGGTCATATTGGTGCAGCCCGCGCTGGATGAAGGCGGAACGGTCTCCGGTCAACCCCTTCTCGGTCCAGCGGCGTTTCAGCTTGGCCCGGCGTACCTCGCGCGAGTAGAGCGACACCAGGGCATAGATCACCGTCAGCACCACAAGAAGGATCGCCATCAGGCGAATGAAGGCAAACATCAGCGCCGCCCCCGCGTATTGCCCCGGCGACCTACCACCCCCCAGGGGCCGACCCGCTCGACCAGACGATCCGGGGAAGGCGCCTGCTCGCCCCCCCGACGGCGGGCCTCGACCGCAGGGCTGCGACCGCTCATATCCGGCTCATGGCCAAAGAGAGCAGCCCGCGCGCCGGCCTTGTCCACGGCATATTCCCGCGCAAGGAAGGTCACGACGTGATCCTTCTTGTTCTCTGGCCAACCGCGATACTGCTGATAGAACGCCTCCTTGTGGCAGATGAACAGCTGGCGGAAATCCAGCGGGGTCAGCTCTGCCAGCAGCATGTTGACCAGATCGCGATCCGGCGTATTGGTTGCCCGCAGGCAATAGAAATAGGCGGGATGGTCCGATTTGATCTGGGGCCATGCACCGCCGCTATCTGCCCAGCGGACCATGGCCGCCATGCCCTCGAACTCCGCAGGCAGATCACTGGCGTGACGCGCTGCCAGCCGCCGCAGATCGCTGCGCGACAGGCCGGAGAGGTCCATGCCCTTATCCGCCAGAACACTGATCGCCAGAAATCCCATCTTCTGGCGCAGGATGGCCGCGCCATCGACACCGCGTGCACGGATGATCGGCTCCACCAGCCCGTTCAACTCCAGAAACTTGGCAATGGCGTTCTTCTGGCCAAGGTCGAACACATGGTCCAGCGGCACGCCCTCGGGCTTGGCGCCGCTGGCGATCACCGCCGGGCGCTCCACCTTCTGAAACACGTAAAGCCCGCCGAAATGCGCGGTCCAGAAATTCTGCTGCTCAAACACCTCATGCTTCAGCCGCACCGGGTTGCGGGTGACATCGCCGGTTTTTTCCGCCGTCTCGATCATCTCGGCGATCAGCGCGTCATCGAACCAGCCGTCTTCCTCACTCTTGAACCGCTCCACCAGCTCCGCCAGCCGATCCGCCTGCCGCAGCGTGGCCCGCGTGGTGTCGGCCTCGATCCGCACCTGACGGATATCGAACAACTTGGCCGGGGTCGTGACCTCGAAGACCGAATTCACCAGCTCGCCCGCCACCGCATCCGTGGCCGTCAGTGCAAAAAGCTGGCTTTCATTGGCGGCAATGAACCGGCGCAGAATGTCCCGGCTGGTGGAGAATTTCACATTCAGGAGCGGGCAGCGTTTCTGTTCGGTGCTGAGCAGGATGAACTGCCGGTTGACGCCCGCATGGTTCAGATAGTGATCATCGCCCAGCTCATCGCCCACCTCCGGCGAGTAGCCAGAGATATCGACGTGGAAATCCGTCAGAGCCGTGGTCTTGCCGGTCAGATGCTTCAGCGCGCGATTGTACCGCTCCACCAGCGCGGGCGAGGCCACATGGAAGAGATTGCCGAACATCAGGCCATGCTGGATGAGGCGTTTCATGCTGTCCTCCTGTGTGCATAGCACAAGCGATGCGCCCGGCCCGAGGGTGGGTGCGGAACGCGCCCGCCCTGGGGGGCGGGTCGGGCGCGTCGCGGCTTCGCCACGATAATGCACCAACTGATAGAGCTTCCGACAATCATCGCTTGCTAATAACCTCTTCAAGTAGTTCACAATTTCGATCCCGAAACTGCTGCTCTGCTTTTAGTATTTGCAATTGCTTCTTCTCGTCAAAAGTTGCCTCAATGCTGTCATCCCAAGTGTCATCGGAAGCATATCTTGCAAATTCGGACCACATATAGCCCAAAGAAAAATCTACTGACGGGCCCGGGGTTAAACGCCAGCTAATTCCTACAGGCACCTCGCTCGTGTTCTCGTTCGTTAACTTCCCTTCTTTCCACGCAACAACAAACTCCCTCATAAACTCATATCCGCTGTTAAACAGATTTAGGGCTTCCGGACTATCGTCACGGGCGACACCTGACAAAGCGGCGCATTCCCACAAGGAAAACGCCTGTTTTCCAATCAAATTATAATCCGGCTCAGCTGTTGCGAGGCCAGCTCCGGCTCCAACTGACAGGGCAAACGCAACCGCAACTAGCTTTTTCACCCCTGCCCCTCCAGATACCGCCGCTTGGCCTCTTCCTGCCGCCCGAAATCGCGCACCATGTTCTCAATCGCCACCTCATCCGACTTGTCAGCATAGCGGAACTCGCTGTCGGCGTAGCGGTTGATCTCCTGCACCACCATGTCGACCGTGATGGGCACCCGCAGCTCCGCAATCATTGCGGATTTGGTCTCGTAATCCTTGAACAGGAACAGCTCCGGATTCTCCATCCAGTCGTCCGGCAGCTCAAAATCCATCGCCCGCACCTTGACCGCATCGGTGATGTTCTTGATGGCACGGCCGGTGAACCGCTCATCGGCCTGCTGAATGGCCTTCAGATAGGTGCCCAGCTTGGCAAGGCTGTCCAATTCGCCGATCTGGTCATGCACCCGGCCAAAGACCTCCATCAGCCCCGGCTCCTGCGGGCGGTTGTGCGCCTCGAACGACCGTGCAACGGCCTGTTTGATCTCCTGCGCGCCGTAAAGGTCATGGTCGCCCAGCGGAATGCTGTGGTTCTTGCCCATCAGGAGGGTCAGGATGTCGATGTAATCCTCCCGCGTCTGCGGCCCGTCCACCAGGAACCGCGCGCCGGCCCGCTGCCGCAGGGCGTCATCCACATTTTCCGGGTAGTTGGAGAACATGCCAAAGGTGCAGTTGCCGCGTACCACGGTATTGGCGCCGGCAAAGGCCTCCATGAACACCGCCGTCACCTCCTGCTGGCCCGCGCTGGACTGGCGGTCGCCGCGTTTCCCTGCGATCTGGTCGATGTCGTCGATGGTGCCAAAGCCGATGACATGCGGGTCAATCACATTCTGGATGAAGGATTTGGCGTTCTGCCCTGACTTGCCCTGATAGCTGTCGATATTGTCGATGCCGAAATTCTGGTAGCGGAAGGCATAGCCTGCGTTCTGGCAATAATCATGGATGAGGCCGGCCATCATCTGAATGAGCGTCGTCTTGCCCGTCCCGGGCTTGCCATCCCCCATGAAGGTGAAGATGAAGCCACCCATCTCGGCAAACGGGTTCAGGCGGCGGTCGAAATCATAGGCCATCAGCATTTTGGACAGGCGCAGTGCCTGGTATTTGGCGATATGGTTGCCGACCACCTCATGCGGTTTCTTGAACGCCATGGTGAGCGTTGTGGACTTTGCCTTCGCCGCCGGTTCAAAGCCGCTGATGGTCAGGTCATCCGCCTCCACCCGCCAGTCCGCAGCGGTGAACGCTTCCAGCCGCGGCGCGTTCTGGGCGCGCAAGGCCGCCTTTTCCATCAGCTGCTCCGCATAGGCGGCCGTGGCCGCGATCAGATGCGCATCATTGGGGGCATGCAGCGCCAGTTTCTGGTCCAGTTCCCACAGTGCCCCGTGCAGCGCCAGCGGCGCGTTATCCGTCAGCAGCTCCTCCGCCTCGCCCACCTCGGCCTGCGCCTCGGAGCCGTGCGGTGCCAGCAGATAGGCCGCGGCATTGGCAAACACATGCGCCGCAATCAGCGCCTCGGCGGCCAGCAGTTCGGTGAACTCCCCCTTGCGCGCCGCGTCCAAAGAACCGGCCAGATTGGCCCGCTTCAGATCCGCCAATCCGGACACATCCGCATAGGCCTCCCCCATCGCCAGGGAGACCGCCAGCGCCCGGCGCAAGGCATGCTGCAGGGTCGCCTGAAGCGGCGAGGTCAGCGGATCATCGTCATCCGCCGCCTCGATGCGGGCAATCAGATGCACACCCTCAGGGCGCGCGGTGGAGCGTGTGACCAGCCCCGGCGTGGTGGAGCGGAAACGCCGACGCGTGCCAATCCCGGCTGAGCGCTCCGGCGCCTTGCCCTCGATCGCAGGCTTGGCAATGCGCGGGGTGTGGTCAAACCCCTCCAGCATCGCCGCAGCCGCCGCGTAGTGCTTGCGGATATCCTCTTCCCGCAGTTCCATCTGGTTGCCTGAAATGCTCATCTCACCCTCTCAATCCGTCGCTTGCGGGCCTAAAATCCAACCCGCGCTTCTTCTGGCCATAAAATATCCCCGCCGGAGGCTCCCGCACTCACGGCTCGCGCAGCCGCTCAATACCGCAGCACCTGCCCAGTGTCGCTCACCACAAACTTCTGCACGTCGGCAAATCCCGGCGGATCCAGCTCTGCCAGCACCTGGAACGGGCGCTGCGGCAGGATGATGGCGCGCTGGGTGCGGGTCGCGCCGGTATCCGCGCCGCGGCCGCCAAAGGGGTCAAGCGCAAAGATCTCACGTTCTACCGTGCCGAACCAGCCCGCGCGCTCCTCGCGCACGTCTTCGCTCTCCAATTCCTCCAGCGTCCAGGCCAGGGCCCAGTCCTGGCCCGCTGGGGCCTCCGCCTCCTCCAGCACCCGGTGCAGCGGGCCGGACTGATCGGTATAGGCGGAGGAATACATCGGCCCCACATGGTAGCGGCGCAGATGCTTGGGGTGGAGGTCGTCGAAATCCTCGTCGAACCCCTTGGCGATGGTCACTAGCTTCAGCCCGGCCAAGGCCTGTGCCATCAGATGCGCCTGCACCTCGGGCCAGCGGCGCTCATCCTTGGGCAGCGCCACCTTGCCGCTGTCCTCCAGCTCCATCAGGTAGATCACCGGCAGGTTCACCTGGCTGTCGTAGGCTGCCCAGTGCAGCAGGAAGCGCCGACGGCGCGGGCCAAGGTTTTCCAGCCATTCGCAGACCGGATCATTTTGGGTCCAAAACAGCTGCCCCTTCATGAGCTCCTGATAATAAAGCCGTTGCGACAGAGCGAACTGTAGTTTTGATGGCGTTGTGCGCTCCGAGATGATGGTGCGCACCATATCGTCCTTCAGCTGTTCTTCGCTGGCCATATTCGCCAGATGCCGCTCCGCTTGCTGGGCGTCATTTGCCATGGTCATCAGCTCGGCGGCGACGGGAAATCCGCTGTCGCGCTTGTCCATCGCCAGGCTACCAAAGAAGCGGCCCGTGTCGCGCCCCGCCATCAGGTATTTCATCGACAGCGCGCGGAAGGTGAAGTTCAGCCGCATCAGGTAGGCGGTCAGCACCTTCACATCGGATTTGCTCAGCCGCCCCTCCGCCTGCATCGCCGCCGCCACCCGGGTCAGATGCCGGATGATGGTCTCGAACTTCTTGAAATACCGGCGCGAGGCGAAAGTATCGCTGAGGCCTGCGTGGTCCTTGGCGGGGTCGGTCATGCGAAATCTCCGGGGTGCGCAACAGCCCGGATCGCGCCCGCTCCGCCCCTGTCAAACCGAAGGTTTGCCTCCAGCAAAACGGCGGGCGCGAACGCCCACGCCAGGGCCGGGCGCGATCCTCTGTAATTCTTCAATTTCAATGGCGGCATCTTGCTCCGGCTTTCTCAGGTTGTTCAGCGGCGCGAAGGACTCAGCCTGCCCCCTCAATGGGTTTTTCACTTTGAGCTTTCTTCAAGCGTGACCTCAGATGAAGTGCCGTGCCGATCATACTGCCTGCTCCTGCCCCAAACAGTGTGGCTTTGGAAAGGGAGGTATATACCCCAAGCAACACCAAAAGCAGAACAAGGCAGCCGAAGTCCAACCACCAGTCACGCCAGTTCTTCGGGTTTTGTAACAATGGAAAACGCAACTTCACCCCCCATACAGGTTCTTATCGTGCTTCTCGACAATCGCCGCGAACCGGCGGGCAAAGCGTTCATCGGCCTTGGCCTTCTTCTCCAGCACGTCGCGGGCGAACACCATGTTGTCCTCGTGGCTTTCCAGCATGTCGGCCATCTTCTGGTTGGTCGCAGTACCGATTGCGGCCATTGCGGTCTGGGCTTCCTTGTCGGTCTGCACGCCGATCTCGTTGATCCGGTGCGCCACATCCTGCTGCTGTGCGGTCTTCAGCGATTTGGTCAGCGCGTCATACAGCACCACCCGCTGCTGGGTGTCCGTCTGCAGCTTGTTGATCAGCACCATCTGCGTCGCCGCCTGGTTTTGCAGGGAGTCGACCCAGGTCTTGCCCTTCTCGATATAGCGCTCCAGCGTCTGGGATTTCGCCAGTTTTACCTGCTCGTCCTGCACCATCGCGTTGTACTTGGTGTTCAGCTCCGCCAGCTCGGTCTCCAGCTTGGTGCGCGCGGCGGCGTCCTGCTCGACCGAGATCTTGTTTTCCAGCTCGATGATCTGGGGGTCCAGCGCCACGATCCGGGCGCGCACGCCTTCCAGCTCCTGCACCGTCAACTCGCGGTCGTCCAGAGTGGCCGAGAGGTTCACCTGTACCTTCTCGCGCTGCTCTTCCAGAGTGGCCAGCTGGCCCTCCAAGAGTTTCACGATGACGTCGGATTTGGCGATCAGATCCTGAAGCTTGTCGTCGATACTGGCGGTGCGCATCCGCTCCTGGCGCATCGAGTCCGATTTGCCCTTGGAGAAGAAGCCGACAAAGCTCTCCCAGCCGGTTTTCGAGCGCATCTCGTCGAAATCTCTGGAGAAGGCTGTTGTCACATCGTCGAGGCCCATGATCAGCTCGGCGATATTGGCGTTCATCACCTCGGTGTGGGCGTGAACATCCTCCAGCGTCGCGTTTTCGATGTCGATGCTGGCATCCTCGCCCGCCTCGATCTTGCTACGAGCCACCTCGATGCGCGAGGTCAGCGCCTCGATCTTGGATTGCGACTCGCGCACCTTGTCCTGGGAGGCGCGTACCATCTCGTCAAATTGTGATTGGCTCATAAAGTGCCCTTTCTGCAATGTCTTATGTGTCATATGGGGAATGTGAACATAATTTACATCCCCCGGATAAAGAAAACCCGACTGCCGTGCCGTCATCAGGCACCAGACATCAGGCCGGTTGGCGATAGTTTTGCAGAGCCACCCCGCAATGAAAAGACCGACCGGCTCCCCGATCGGTCTTTGCCGTCAGATGACGCCCCCACCGTGCGGCACGGCGGCTCAGACGGACTGAATTTTGGACAGCACCAGAAACGTCATCAGGCCAAAGGGCGGCAAGGGCTGATGATGCTCCACGGACAGATGATCTTCACCGAGGATCGTGTCGAGTTCAAAATCCGAATGCCAGCCCAGCACATTGGCAAAGGGCGCCGAAACCCGTTCAATGAAGGCCAGCACCCCCTGTTCGCGCAGAAAATGATTGGTGATGACAACCTTGCCCCCGGGCTTGAGGACACGGGCAATCTCGCCCATCACCTTCTCTGGATCGGGTACAACCGACAGGACATGCATGGCAGAAACGGTGTCGAAGGTGGCATCAGGGAAATCGAGCGCGCGCGCATCCATCTGGCGCAGTGCCTCGACATGATGCAGCTTGTTTTCGGCGACACGTTTTTTCGCCTTGCGCAGCATGTCTTCGCTGAAGTCGATACCGGTGACTTTCAGGTGGGATTTGTAGAGCGGCAGAGAGAGGCCGGTGCCAACGCCCACCTCCAGAACCCGACCGCTGCGATGTTCGTTGACGTACCCAACAGCGCGGCGGCGGCCGACATTGGTGATCGCTCCGAAGGTCTTGTCATAAACGGGCGCCCAACGGGCATACGACGTTTCAACAGCCTTTATATCCAATTCTCCACCCTTACTCTTTTATGCGCCGGTCTCCGGCGTTTTCCTCTTAACCAATCCCCAGGCCACCATCGCGGCATACCCAAGGCACAGGATCACCAACGTAATCCATGCGTAAATCAGGACGGCTGCCCCCGCAAAGGCAAAACCGACCAAGAAGTACTTCACGTTTTCGCGCGAAATTTTGACAGCCTTCAGCGACCATGTTGGCACATGGCTGATCATAAGCAATCCAATGACAACCATGTGAAGGCAAATCAGAATGTCCGGGACCACCGGCGCGTCGGCGAAGGCAAATGAGATGAACATCGGCAGCATGGCCAGGAGCGCCCCCGCCGGAGATGGGACGCCTTCGAAATAGACGCTTTTTGCGGTGACTTTCTGCTCGGACTTGGTGGAGACATTAAAGCGCGCCAGACGCACCACGCAGCAGACCGAGAACACCAGCACCGCGAGCCAGCCGAGGCCGCGCATATCCTGCAATGCCCAATAGTAGATCACCAGCGGTGAGGCGACGCCGAAGTTGAGGAAATCCGCCAGCGAATCGAGCTCAGCGCCCATCTTGCTGTCGCTGCGCAGGATACGCGCCAGACGCCCGTCAAACCCGTCAAGGATCGCAGCCGCCAGGATCAGCTGAACGGCCAGCGTGTAATTGCCCTGCACCCCAAAGCGGATCGCAGACAGCCCCGCACAGATGGCCGCGATGGTCATCATGTTCGGCAACAGCTGGATCAGCGCATATTCGGATTTTCGCTTCTCCGGGGGGTGGTGCATGGCTGTGATATGTCCTTGTTCACGACCGGGATCCACCGCAGCCCCGCATAAGCCGGGAACCGGGCGTGATCGCTGGATCAGATGTCGCCTTAGCGCACATATGCCTCATGCCGGACGCCAGCGCAATCTTTGCGACACACCGGTCCGGTCTGACGGCAGGATCATCCGACACCCGCAGCGAAGACGCGCGGCACCCCGCCGCTCGCAGATCGGGGGAGACCTTCGAAAGTGCGATGTGGCACCGTGCCTTGCACGGTGCCACGCCCAACTGGGACGGCCTCCCTTCGGGAGGCGGGGAGCAGGCGGGAGCACTCGCCTGCCGACAATATTTCAGCCCATCCAGCGCCGGGGTCAGCCGACGACGTTGAACTCCGGCCCGTAGGGGTATTTGGTGATGTTCTCGTTGCCGTCCTCGTGGATGATCAGGATGTCATGCTCACGGTAGCCGCCGGCGCCGGGCTGGCCGTCGGCGATGGTCAGCATCGGCTCCATAGAAATCACCATGCCCGGCTCCAGCACCGTGTCGATGTCCTCGCGCAGCTCCAGCCCGGCCTCGCGGCCATAGTAGTGCGACAGGACGCCGAACGAGTGACCATAGCCAAAGGTGCGGTATTGCAGCAGGTCCTGTTCCTCAAAGAAGGCATTGATCTGATGAGTGATCTCCGCACAGCTTGCCCCCGGTTTCAAGAGCGAGATGCCCAGCTCATGAGCCGCCACATTGGCCTCCCAGATGCGCAGCGAGTCGGCATCCACCTCCTTTACGAACATGGTCCGCTCCAGCGCGGTGTAATATCCTGAAATCATGGGGAAAGTATTCAGGGAAAGGATATCTCCGCGCTGCAGGGTGCGACCGGTCACCGGGTTATGGGCGCCATCGGTGTTGATGCCGGACTGGAACCAGACCCAGGTATCGCGGTATTCGGCATCCGGGAAACGCTTGGCAATCTCCAGCTCCATCGCGTCACGGCCCGCCATCGCCACGTCAATCTCCCGCGCACCTTCCCTGACCGCGTCGCGGATGGCAAAGCCGCCGACGTCCGCCACCGCAGCACCGGCCCGGATCATCTCCAGTTCAGCTGCGGATTTGCCCATCCGCTGGCACATGGTCGGCTCATAAAGGTCCACCAGCTGCGACGGCTTCAGGAAGCCCTCCAGCTTGGCCTTCTGCAGCAGGGTCAGGTGGTCGCTCTCATAGCCGACCACCACGCCATCGCCGCTCACCGACTTGATGGCACGCCAGAAATTGTCACGCTGCCAGTCGGTATAGGTGATGTTGTCGCAGAACGAACGGCGCCAGGGCTGGCCCGCGTCGATACCTGCGGAGATGGTCACGGCTTCGCTTGCGGTCACCACCAGACCGTAGGGGCGGCCAAAGGCGCAATAGGTGAAGCCCGAATAATAAGAGATGTTGTGCATCGAGGTGAAGACCGCGGCGGACACACCGGTGTCTGCCATGATTTTGCGCAGGCCTGCGATCCGCGTCTCATATTCGGAGACGGCAAATTGCAGCGGTGCCTTTTCACCATTGTGAAAACGATACATTTCAGGACGTGAAGTCATAGTCGACCCTTCCATCTTACAAGAAAGGTCCCGGCGTTCAGGACGTGTTTTTTGAGATCAATCATGGGCAATATGCTGTGCATGCGGCGACGCCATCGCCTTACCCGTAACACCACGATAGGCCGAGCGCCACCACGGCACTGGTTCGAAATCACCAGCTATCGCCCAAAAGCGACCTCGACACGGGCTGCCGAAACGCCCCCTGGAAAGATAAGGGCCGCAAATTTCTGCGGCCCGGTTATCGCGATCTTTCGGATCGGCTACCTGGTCAGCAGCTTCACCATATCGCTTTCAGGATCGGCCAGCGGTTCGACCACGTTGAAATGGTGCTTGCCAAAGGCGATCACGTGATCTGCGTCCCAGGCTTCGGTGAGCCAGACCGCCTGATCCAGAAACGCCGGGCGTTCTTCACCGCCAACCCAGACGGTGACCTCCGCCGGATAGCGGTCCTGCATATCCACCGGGCTTTCCGCCGCCGCACTGGCTGCCTCCATCTTGAACTTGTCGTTCATCGAGGTCCGCAGAAGCGGTCTCAGATCCGCAAGAGGCGAAATCGGCACAACCGTCTGGATGCGCTCCCCCACCTCGGCGGGCAGCAGCGCCCTGTCCAGCATCCGCGCCACCAGATGCCCCCCAGCCGAATGCCCGGCCAGCGAGATCGGGCCGGGCACCTCTGCTGCAATGGCCGTCACCGCCGCCGCAATCTGGCGGGTGATATCGGCAATGCGCACCTCGGGGCAGAGGTCATAAGAGGGCATGGCGACAGCGTAGCCATGGGCCAGCGCCCCGACCGCAAGATGGGACCAACTGGATTTGTCAAAGGCGAGCCAATAGCCGCCATGGACAAAGACAAGGAGCCCCCTGCTCTCTCCTTTCGGGAAGAACAGGTCATATTTCTGGCGTTCGCTGTCCCCATAGGAGACGTCAATACGCGACCGCTCCCGCATGGCGTTGCGGAAATCCTCGGCCGAGGCCGCCCAGCGTGGCGGATAGCTTTCAGCGTTCTCAATATAGGCCCCGTTGGAATATGCGTCGTCCAGTTCCATGCCGGACCTCCCCTTTTTTGGTATTTGCCCTACCTGACTACCTTGGGTCGGACATGTCAAACGGCCCACGGCAACCGGCGGCGCAATAGCGAGCCACATACCGCCGGTATATTTGATCAAATTCTGGACTCATCACTCTTTCTGGACATATCAAGTGACAGCTGATTTCCATTTCCAGCAAACGACATCCGGGAGGCAAGCCATGCTTGACGCGACTACAGATCTGAAATCCCTGCTCAAAGACCCCAGCCTGCTGGAAAGCCGGGCCTATATCGGCGGCCAGTTCGTTGATGGCGACGACGGCACCTTTGACGTGATCAACCCGGCCCGTGGCGATGTGATCGCGCAGGTGGCCGATGTCAGCCGCAGCCAGGTGGCAGGCGCCATCGCCCAGGCAGAGGCGGCGCAGAAGGACTGGGCCAAATGGACCGGCAAGGAGCGCGCGGGCGTGCTGCGCAAATGGTTCGACCTGATGATGGCAAACCAGGAGGATCTGGCGGTGATCCTGACCGCCGAGATGGGCAAGCCTCTGGCGGAATCGCGCGGCGAAATCGCCTATGGCGCATCGTTCATCGAGTTTTTCGCCGAGGAAGCCAAACGCATCTATGGCGAGACTATTCCGGGCCACCAGCGTGACAAGCGCATCACCGTTCTGAAACAGCCGATCGGCGTTGCAGCCTCGATCACGCCGTGGAATTTTCCCAATGCGATGATTACCCGCAAGGCGGGCCCGGCGCTGGCGGCTGGCTGCGCCTTTGTCTCCCGCCCCGCCGAGCTGACCCCGCTGTCGGCGACCGCTCTGGCGGTTCTGGCGGAGCGCGCCGGCATTCCTGCTGGTGTGTTCAATGTCGTCCCCTCCTCCAATGCGTCTGAGACCGGCAAGGAGTTCTGCGAGAACAAAGCCGTGCGCAAGCTGACCTTTACCGGCTCCACCGAGGTTGGTCGTATCCTGATGCGGCAGGCGGCAGATACCGTCATGAAATGTTCGATGGAACTGGGCGGCAACGCGCCATTTATCGTGTTTGACGACGCCGATCTCGACGCGGCTGTCGAAGGCGCGATCATGTGCAAATTCCGCAACAACGGCCAAACCTGTGTCTGTGCCAACCGGATCTACGTGCAGGCCGGTGTCTATGACGCCTTTGCTGCCAAGCTGAAGGAGGCCGTGGCCAAGATGACGGTTGGTGATGGCCTGAGTGAGGGCACACAGTTCGGGCCGCTGATCAACCAGAAAGCTGTTGAAAAAGTGCAGGCACATATTGCCGATGCCAAGGAGAAAGGCGCAGAGGTGATCCTGGGCGGCAATCCTTCGGAGCTGGGCGGCACCTTCTTTGAGCCGACGATCATCACCGGCGCCACACAGGATATGGTGTTCTCTCAGGACGAAACCTTTGGCCCGATGGCACCTCTGTTCAAATTCGAGACCGAGGACGACGTGATCGAGATGGCCAATGATACCATCTTTGGCCTTGCCTCCTATTTCTATGCCAAGGATCTGAGCCGGGTCTACAAGGTGGCCGAAGCGCTCGAATACGGGATTGTCGGCGTTAACACCGGCATCATCTCGACCGAGGTGGCGCCGTTTGGCGGCGTCAAGCAATCGGGACTGGGCCGAGAGGGCAGTCACCATGGCATTGAGGACTATCTGGAGATGAAATACATCTGCATGTCGGTCTGATCCACGACATAGGGCCCCGACAGATCGCTGTCGGGGCCTTCTTGCATCATCAAAACTACATCGAACCGTCACATTCCCGTTAGGCAGAACGGGCAGGAGCATGGGCAGTCAATTGTCCAACTTTCGGAGTAGCCGATGTTTCCGCGCCTCATGTGCCTGACTTCTGTGCTGGCCCTCACCGCTGGTGTCGCCCAGGCAGAGAAATCCTTTAACCGCGTCGCCGCCTTTCCCGTCGTCCAGAATATGGCCGCCGGTGAGGATCAGACGCGCGAGACCTCGCCCGAGATCATCGACGCCACAGCGGATGGCATGACGCTGGTCTATACCGACAGCCCGCTGGGCGCGCTGGGGCTGATTGATATCACCGACCCGGCCAATCCGTCCCCCAAGGGCAATATCGCCCTGCCGGGTGAGCCGACATCGGTCGCGGTTGTTGGCAGCACGGCCTATGTGGGCGTGAACACCTCTGAGAGCTACACGCAGCCCTCGGGTCTGCTGACATCCTTTGACACGGAAACAGGCGCTGAAACCGGATCCTGCGACCTGGGTGGTCAGCCGGATTCACTCGCCAAGTCCAAGGATGGCGCCTTCCTCGCCGTGGCGATCGAAAACGAGCGGGACGAGGATCTGAATGATGGTATGCTGCCGCAGATGCCTGCGGGCAATCTGGTGCTGGTGAATACCACCGAGGGAGGCCTTGATTGCGCGTCGATGAAGATGGTGAGCCTGACAGGCCTTGCTGACATCGCAGGCGAGGACCCGGAACCAGAGTATGTCTCTGTGAATGGGCTGGGGGAAACCGTCGTCACCCTTCAGGAGAACAATCATCTGGTGATCGTCTCCAGGGACGGCGAGATCGTGAACCATTTCTCGGCAGGGGCTGTCGATCTGGAGGGTATCGACGCCACGGACGAACGCGGTGCACTGATTTTTGAGGAGAACCAGACGGGTCGCCTGCGCGAACCGGATGCGGTGACCTGGATTGATGACGCCCATTTCGCCACCGCAAACGAAGGCGACTATCAGGGCGGATCGCGCGGCTGGACGATCTTTAACAAGGACGGCACCGTCGTCTATGACAGTGGCACTTCCTTCGAACATGCAATCGTGCAGATCGGCCACTACCCTGACAAACGCTCTGACGCCAAAGGAGTGGAACCCGAAAGCGTGATCTTCGCGGAGTTCGACGGCACGCCCTATGTATTTGTCGGGGCTGAGCGGGCGTCTGTTGTCGGCGTCTACGATGTCAGCGATCTGGCCAACCCGGTGCTGACACAGCTCTTGCCCTCGGGCGTCGGCCCGGAAGGCTACGCTGTACTGCCTGAGCGCAATCTGCTGGTCTCCGCCAATGAAAAGGACCTGATCGACGACAAGGGCCCCCGCGCCCACGTGATGATGTACGCGCTACAGGATGGCGCGCCGGTCTATCCGCATCTGACCTCTGCCGGGGCGGATGAACTGATCGGCTGGGGCGCGCTATCGGGCATGGTCGCGGATGCCGATGGCATGATCTACGCGGTCAACGACAGTTTCTATGGCTTCCAGCCCTCGATCTTCAAGATTGACCCCAGCCAGACACCGGCCCGCATCGTCGATGTGATCCGCATCCATCGGCAGGACGGCAACCCCGCCCAGAAACTGGATCTGGAAGGCATTACCCTTGACGGCGCAGGCGGCTTTTACGTGGCCTCCGAAGGCCGCAGCGATCGCGTCATCCCGCACGCGATCTATCACGTCTCCAAGGACGGTCTGATAAAGGCAAAGACGGGTGAAATCGGTCTGCCCGCCGAACTGATGGCGGTTGAAAAACGCTTTGGCTTTGAAGGCATCACCAGGATCGGCGAGACGCTCTGGATGGCGGTTCAGCGCGAGTGGAAAGACGATCCCAAGAACCACGTCAAACTTGTGGCCTACAATCTGGAAACCAAGGAATGGGGGGCGGTCCATTATCCCAAGGCTGAGCCGCAGACCGGCTGGACCGGCCTGTCGGAGATCGTGGCGCATGGCGATTATGTCTATGTGATCGAACGCGACAACCAGCATGATTTCCGCGCCATCACCAAGAAGATCTACCGCATTCCGCTGGCTGAGATGCAGCCTGCACCGCTGGGCGGCGATCTGCCGGTTGTCAGCAAGGAGCTGGTCCGCGATCTGCTGCCCGATCTGACCGCAACCGGTGGCTACGTGCTGGACAAGGTCGAAGGCCTCGCGATCACTGCCGAGGGAGAAGGCTTTGTCGTGACGGACAACGACGGCGTCGATGATGCCTCCGGCGAGACGATGTTCTTCTCCATCGGGATGGTCAGCCAGCTCAAGGTGAACTGAGCCGACTCCCGACACAAAATCAAACAGCCCCCCGGCGGATCCGGGGGGCTGTTGTGTTTCTGGATTAACCGAACTCAGCGATCAGCGCGGATCAGTTGACCGGTTTGGCGTCCAATTCGCGGGTATTGTTCGAGGTGATCTCGATCCGGCGCGGTTTCAGCGCCTCGGGCACCTCGCGCTGCAGGTCGATATGCAGCATCCCGTCGGAGTGGCTGGCGCCGGTGACGCGCACGTGGTCGGCCAAGGTGAACCGGCGCTCAAACGCGCGGGTCGCGATACCGCGATGCAGGTAGGTGCGGTCGCTGTCATCCTCGGATTTCTTGGCCGAAACGACGAGCGCGTTTTCCTTCACCTCGACACCCAGATCGGCTTCGGAGAAGCCCGCAACGGCAATCGAGATCCGATAGGCATCAGCGGCGGTTTTTTCGATATTGTAAGGGGGATAGCTCGGCTGCGCGACATCAGAGCTGAGTGCACGATCCATCAGGTCGGCGATCTGGTCAAAGCCAATGGTGGCCCGGTGCAGCGGTGCAAAATCAAAACTACGCATGTGTCATCCTCATCAGTGAGCGATTTCAACCTGCCCTCCCAATCGGGACGGGCGTCTGAAGCGTCGGACCCCGTTCATCGGCGATCCGAACAGCACTGAGATAAGGACTGGAATTGCCGGTTCAAGAGGGCGTTCACCCACTGGGGCGCACAAATTTCTCAGCTTTCATCCGGTTGCCGACAGCCGCCAAAATGCGCCTGAACCGCCGATCTACCGACCGGCTGCGGCCAGCGGCGCGAAATCTCATTGCTTGATGAACTTGGCCCCTGAGGTCGTACCCCGTTCGCCCACAGTTACACGCCCGACACCGGGCGGCATCTGGCCACCGATCCGGCTTCCGGCCAGCTGCGCGCGCAACAGCGCCAGTTCCTCAGCCAGGGCGGCCCCGAGCGCAACCTGCTGGCCTGAGACCTCGGCCTTGGCAGAGACGACCGACACGATCTTGGGCCGACCGGCATCAAAGGAAAACACCGGCGCACCGGAGGAG
The DNA here is from genome assembly GCF_048056635.1 of Phaeobacter sp. JH20_08. Taxonomy (NCBI): domain Bacteria; kingdom Pseudomonadati; phylum Pseudomonadota; class Alphaproteobacteria; order Rhodobacterales; family Roseobacteraceae; genus Phaeobacter; species Phaeobacter sp. JH20_08. The sequence continues at coordinate 100,660 of NZ_JAYMVV010000006.1, forward strand.
CCGTAGTCCACATCGCAGGACATCACCAGCACCCCCTCCTGCCGGGCCATGACGGCACAGACATCCTGAAGCGACGGCGCCTCCGATCGGTCATGCGCATAAGAGACAACGCCAATCCGGGCGCCTTTCTCCGGGCGCTGGTCGGTTTCAAACGGGGTCACTGTGGTGTTGCGGATCGGTCTCTGCAGCTGCAGGAGTGCGATATCGTTGCGCACCCTGTCGGTCGACACCTTGCCATCGTAGATGTAGCTTGGATGGATCACCGCCTGACGCACGCTTCGGTAGGCCGAGGCCCGACCATTGCGCCACCCGGCTAGAAATTCGATGGTCTGCGGCTCGATCCGGGTGCGGCTGTCGCGATCATAGAGGCAATGCGCTGCCGTCAGCACCAGATCCGGCGCGATCAGCGCACCGGTACAGAACCCTTCGCCATTGACGTCCAGCCGACCAACCGCCTGCCAGTCACGGCCCGCCTCTGTGGTTTCGAGGCGCTGGAGACGGCTGTCATCGGCAAGCGTTGCCGAGGGCACAGCAAGGCTCGACAGCGCAGCTGCCAGCGACAGCACCAGCTGCCTGATCCGTATTCCCGCGCTCATCATTTCGCCGCCCCATGTCCCAATCGCTCGCCTCCGAGGGTAAGCACTGCTTGGGGCAAAATTACGGCAAGCGGACGTGGAATGCACCCGGGCAGTTTAGCGCCTGCGGCGGCTTCTTGCCGACCGCATCAGCGCAAGATCGGGATCTCACCGGCCCGTGTGTCAGTGACGCTACCGCCCAGCTGGAGCGCGCGCGGCTTGGGCCCGCCTGTCGCCCAGTCCAACAGCTCAACAGTGTGCACGATAGGCAGCTCAGTACCCGATCCGATCTGCATCATGCAGCCAATATTCCCGGCCGCGATGAGGTCCGGTTTCTTCGCCTCAAGCGTCTTGACCTTGCGCGCCTTCAGCTCTGCCGAAATTTCCGGCTGCATCAGATTGTAGGTTCCGGCCGACCCGCAGCACAGATGTGGATCCGCAGGTTCAACAATAGAGAAACCTGCCCGTTTCAGAAGGGTCTTGGGGTGGGTTTTGATCTGCTGGCCATGTTGCAGTGAACAGGCCGCGTGATAGGCCACGATCAGCTGCTTGTCCTCACCTTCTGGCAGTTCCAGCTGCATCAGCAGTTCCGATATGTCCATGGCAATGGCCGACACCCGCGCCGCATCTGCCGCCAGAGGATCATTTCGGAACATATGCCCGTAGTCTTTCACCGTCGTGCCGCAACCGGAGGTGTTGATCACAATCGCATCGAGGCCCTTCCAGTCCATCTCTGTGCACCAGGCGCGGATGTTCTTGGCAGCGGTGGCATGGCTTTCGTCTTCGCGACCCATATGATGTGTCAGCGCCCCGCAGCACCCCCCCCCTTCGGCGACGACAACCTCGCAGCCGAGACGGCGTAACAGGCGGATGGTGGCATCATTGATATCGGTGTTGAGCGCCTTCTGCGCGCACCCGGTCATCAGGGCCACGCGTTTCTTGCGCGGTCCAATTGGTGCAAATCGCTGCGGATCATCGTTGCGGCTGACCGGCGGAATGCGCTTCGGCGCCATGTCCAGCATCGCCCGCAATCGCGCGTCAGGCACAAATGCACGAAACGGCCGTGCCAGCTTCGCCCCGACGAGCGCCAGCCGGAAGCGGCCGGGATAGGGCAGGATCCGCGCCAGCAGCCAGCGCAGGGCACGATCGCTCCAGGGCCGGTCATAGTGTTTTTCGATATAGGCACGGGCGTGATCGACGAGATGCATGTAATGCACACCCGACGGGCAGGTCGACATGCAGGCGAGGCAGGACAGGCAGCGGTCGATGTGCTTCACCGTCTTGGCGTCGGGCTTGCGCTCGTTCTCCAGCATGTCCTTGATCAGATAGATCCGTCCGCGCGGGCTGTCCAACTCATCGCCGAGAACCTGATAGGTCGGGCAGGTTGCCGTGCAAAAGCCGCAGTGCACACAGGTCCGCAGAATCTCATTGGCCCGCTGGGTGCCGGGATCGCGCAGTTGCTCTTCGGTAAACGTGGTTTGCATGATCTACCCCATCAGTCCCGGATTAAGAATGCCGCGCGGATCGAACTGCTGGCGCAGCCCCGCAGATATCGCGCCAAGCGTGGCAGGTTGCGGATGAAATTGTCCCAGCTGCTGCCGGGTTTGAGCAGACGCCCGCACCAGCGTTGCATGGCCTGGCACGCCGATCCGCGCCCGCAGGTCAGTCCCCTCGGGCACCAGCGCCCAGATCAGCCCGCCGCCCCAGTCAAACTGCAAAGCCTCCGCCCGCAGCGCGGGCGCCAGCGCCACCGCGTCGGAGGGTTTCACCGAAATACGCCAGACATCGCCCGGTTTGTCGTGGAAAGTTGCCACATCGCGAACCCCCTCCCACAATGCGGTGCTCTCACCAAGAGAGATCTCCGGGGCGCCAAATCCAGCCAACTCCTTCGCCAGGGCTTCGGCACGGTAGGCAACGGAGGCCTCAAACCCCTCAAGCCGGATATAGGCCCTTCGCGCATCCGGATCATAGGCGGCCCCGGTCACATCATAAGGAGAGCCCAGCGCAAGCGACATGGCCGCCACTGCTGTTGCCAGATCGGCGACGTCAACCGCCACGGTTCCGCAGGCTTCAGCCTTGGGCAAGACTTTCAACGACAGCTCACTCAGCACACCCAGAGTGCCATGGGCACCGGCCATCAGCTTGACCAGATCATAGCCGGTGACATTCTTCATGACCCGGCCACCGTTGCTCAGCACGTCACCGCGGCCGTCCACAAACCGCACCCCCAACAGGAAATCGCGCGCCGCACCACATTGGATGCGGCGGGGACCGGAGATATTGGCGGCAAACACACCGCCCATAGTGGGCGCGCCGTCGGTTCCAAGCAGTCCGCGATGGTCCATCGGCTCAAAGGCAAGGCGCTGGTTTTCACCTGCCAGTATCTGCTTTACCTCCTCAACCGGTGTGCCCGCCTGCACAACAAGCGTCAACGCTCCCGGCTCGTAAAGGGTGACACCGCTCAACCCCGCGACCGACAGCGGCGCGCCGTTGTCGGCGATACCACGGGTGCCGCTGCCTCGGATACTCAAAGGCCCCTTGGCCCCCGCAATAATCTCGGCCAGTTCGGCCTCACTCTGAGGTGTCATGATTTCACCTTTTCAAAAATACTCTGGGGGTGTGGGGGCAAGGCCCCCGCAACAGGCCCGCATCGGGGCCTGTCGACTACCATCAGTTACTGAGCCGCGATTGCGGGCGCGCGTCTGCTTTGCGTCGTGGACAGCGGGAATACTTTCGCCGGGTTGAGCAGCCATTTCGGATCGAACACATCTTTCACCCGCAGCTGCGCCTCGATATCGGCGGGCCGGTACTGATGCAGCATCAGATCGCGCTTTTCGATCCCCACGCCATGCTCTCCGGTGAGGCATCCGCCCACCTCCACGCAGAGCTTCAGGATTTCGGCACCAAAGGCTTCGCAGGTCTCCAGATCGCCGGGCTTGTTGGCATCGAACAGGATCAGCGGGTGCATATTGCCATCGCCCGCATGGAACACATTGGCGACGTCCAGTCCGAACTCCCGGCTCATTTCCCCAATGCGGCGCAGGACAAGCGGCAGCGCGGTGACAGGGATCGTGCCATCCAGACACATATAGTCGTTGATCTGCCCCATCGCCCCGAAGGCCGATTTTCGGCCCAGCCAGATCCGCGCGGCCTCGTCGCTGTCACGCGCCTCGCGCAGCTCCACCGGATTGTGCGAACGGGCTATCTCGGTGATCAGGCTCAGCTGGAGGTCAATTTCCGCGTCGCTACCTTCGACCTCGATGATCAACAGCGCCTCGCACATCGGGTAACCCGCCTTGGCAAAGGCCTCGCAGGCCTCGATGCAGGGCCGGTCCATGAATTCGATCGCAACCGGCAGAACCCCTGCCCTGATGATATCGCTGACGCAGGCCCCCGCCACCTCGTTGCTGTCATAACCGATCAGCACCGGGCGCGCGCCTTCGGGTTTGCGCAGGATCCGCAGGGTCGCCTCGGTCACCACGCCCAGCTGCCCTTCACTGCCGCAGATCACACCCAGCAGATCCAGCCCGCCCGCATCCAGATGGGCGCCGCCGATCTCGACCACGGTGCCATCCATCATCACCATGGTGACACCCATGAGGTTGTTGGTGGTCACACCGTATTTGAGACAATGCGCGCCACCGGAGTTCATCGCGATATTGCCGGCGATGGCGCAGGCCAGCTGCGAGGACGGATCAGGAGCATAGAAGAAATCCTGTTCCTCCACCGCGCCCGAAACACTCAGGTTGGTGCGACCGGTTTGCACCCGGATAATGCGGTTGTCGTAATCCGTTTCCAGCACCGCGTTCATCCGCGCGACGCCCAGAAGGACACAATCGGCCGTTGGCAGCGCCCCGCCGGCCAGCGACGTCCCGGCCCCGCGCGGGACCACCGGCACGCCTGCCTCGTGGCAGATCCGCAGCACATCCGAGACCTCTTGCGTGCTCCGCGGCAGCACCACCAGCATCGGCGGGCATTTGTAGGCGGTCAGCGCATCACATTCGTAGGCCCGCGTCTCTGCGGGATCTTCGACCAGCGCATCCGCAGGCAACACAGCAGAAAGACGCGAAACAAGTTCAGCCTTGCGCGACAGGACGGTCTGATCCGGGGCTGGCATCTCCATGGGGCTCTCCTGTGGATTGCTAAATTTGGTAAACTAATATTACCAATTATCCGATCTGGCAAGCCCCGAGTTCCGGAGGTAGGGTCGAGCCATGACACTGCCTGACCGTATCGCCCTGTTTTCGCCCCTAGATCTGGCGGCCTGCCTGTTGTTGATGCTCTGCTGGATCGGCATCGGCTGGCGCATTGAACACGCCACTTCGGAGCATCCCTCGGTCTCTGGCCTGATGGCCGAGTTCCGCCATGCCTGGATGATTCAGATGGTGCAGCGTGATCCCCGCATCTTCGACGCCCAGCTGATCGCAAATCTGCGACAAGGCAGCGCGTTCTTTGCCTCTGCCTCGATGATCGCCATCGGCGGAGGGCTGGCACTGATCGGCAATACCGATCAACTGGCCGGTGTGGCGCAGGATCTCAGTCTGGAGAGCGCGCCTGCCTTTGTCTGGGATGTCAAAATCCTTTTGGTGCTGTTGCTGTTGTCCAATGCGTTCCTGAAATATGTCTGGGCGCATCGGCTGTTCGGCTATTGTTTTGTGCTGATGGCCGCTGTGCCCAATACCGACGCCGACCCCCGTGCCTATCCCCGCGCGCGACAGGCAGCAGACCTGAGCATCACCGCCGCGCGCAGTTTCAACCGCGCCATGCGGTCCACCTATTTCGCGCTCGCCGCCGTCGCATGGCTGATCGGACCATGGGCGCTGGTTGCGGCGACAATCGTGACCTTTGCGGTGCTTTATCGGCGGGAATTTGCCTCGCAGTCCCGCCAGATTCTGCAGCGGGTCCCGGCAAACGCGACCCCACCCTTAAACGAACCCTCAGGATCCGCTGCCAACACAGAGTTGTGACATTACCGCGGCAGGCTTCGGACCTATACTCGCGCCATGACAAAACTCTTCGCCTTGCTCGTGGCGGTAAGCCTGCCTGCGGCGGCGCTGGCCGATGATCCGCAAATAACTGATGCTGCCGCGCAGCAGACAGCTGGCAGCTGGCGCATCAGCGTCACCCTGCGCCATCCCGATACCGGCTGGGGTCACTATGCCGACGGCTGGCGGGTGCTCGATATGGACGGGAATGTGCTGGGCCTGAGGGAACTGGCGCATCCGCATGTCAACGAACAGCCATTCACCAGATCACTGGCCGGGGTGGCGATACCAGACGGGCTGGACAGCGTCCTCATTCAGGCGCGCTGCAATGTCGACGGCTGGGCTGAGACAACATATACGCTCCGCCTGACCTGCACCTCATGCTGAACGCCGCGCGGTGGCCGGTGCCTGCGCACCAGACGCGATGCGCCTGCTAAACCCGGTGATAGGGGCTGCCCGCCAGTATGGTTGCGGCACGATAGACCTGTTCTGCCAGCAGCACCCGCACCAGCATATGCGGCCAGACCATCTTGCCTAATGAAATTGAAAAATCGGCTTCGGCGCGCAGGCTCGGATCAATGCCGTCCGCCCCGCCGATCACAAAGGCAACATCCTGACGGCCGGTATCGCGCCAATCAGACAGACGTTTGGAGAAATCCGGCGAGCTGAGCAGCTTGCCACGCTCGTCCAACACGCAGATGACAGCCCCCTTGGGGATTGCCTTGCGCAGCAGTTCCGCCTCAGCGGCCATGCCTGCGTTTTTCTTGTCCTCAACTTCAACGATCCGGCAGGGACCCAGACCCAGCGCACGACCGGTACGGTCAAAACGCTCGATATAATCGTCGATCAGCTGCTTTTCCGGGCTGGCCCTGAGGCGCCCGACCACACAGAAATGGAGTCGCATGAGGAACTTTCGATACGGGTCCGCGCCAGACGCAAAGGACGAGCTGCGCGGACCGATCTCTTGGAACCGGATCCCGTCGCTGGATCAGTTCTCGCTCTGGGCTGGTGACGTGCCTGCGGGCAGCCACATTTTTTCGAGCTGATAGAATTCGCGCACTTCCGGGCGGAACAGATGGACGATGATATCGCCGGTATCGATCAGCACCCAGTCGCCGGTGTCCTTGCCTTCGACCTTGCAGACCATGCCATAGTCTTGCTTCAGGCGGTCGGCCAGCTTTTCAGCCATCGACGCCACCTGACGGGTCGAGCGACCCGAGGCGATGACCATATGGTCGCCAATAGCCGTTTTGCCGCGCAGGTCGATCTGCACAACATCTTCGGCCTTGTCGTCATTCAGCGAGGAAAGAACACGCGCCAGCAGCTCGTCGCTGGTTGGCTGTGATGTGGTAGCCATTACGGCCACTCCGCGACCAGCATCTGGGGCCGCCTGAGGTTCGGGTGACAGGACATTGTCCTCCTTGTAGCGCGCCGCCGGTCCCCCGGCGCTGGGGTTGAGTTAATGTAGCAAGCTACAAGCGGTTTTTCAATGAAGCTTGATGGTCGGCGGCTATGCGTCTTGTGCAGGCGTGAAAGCAGCGCGAAACGCATGGTCGTGCGGCCGGGTGATGTCAGTCCTGAATTGGCCGCGCGGCGGCTTCTGGGCCTGCCCCCGAACCATCCACTGTGCCGCCGCCCCGCCGTGCCTCCGTATCCTGCATTGCGACCGGCAGTGCGTCGTTCAGGACGCGCACTTCCCGTTGTGGGAAAGGTATGGAGATTCCGGCGCCTTTAAAGGCGTCCCAGAGCGCCAGATAGACATTGCCGCGAATATTCGTCAGACCGCCGGTCGGATCGCTGATCCAGAAACGCAGGACGTAATCCACGCTGCTGTCGCCAAAGCCGACGATGTGGCAGACGGGGGCACGCTTGCCACCGCTGAGCACCCGACCCACCGTTTTTGTGGCCTCGATGGCGACGCGGCGCACCTCATGCGGGTCATCATTGTAACCGGTGCCAAAATTCAGATCGAGCCGTACGAATCGGTCCGAATGGGACCAGTTGACCACCTGGCTGGTGATAAAATCCTCGTTCGGGATCAGATATTCACGCCCGTCGCGGGTCACCACGGATACGTAACGGGCGCCAAGCGCATTGATCCAGCCAAAGGTCTCGCCCAGCGAAATCACATCACCCGGTTTGATCGACCGGTCCATCAGGATAATGATTCCCGAGACCAGGTTCGACACTACTTTTTGCAGGCCGAACCCGATACCGACACCGATCGCGCCGGACAGGACTGCAAGCCCGGTAAGATCGAATCCGATGGCGCGAATGCTGAACAGCAAAGCCAAACCATAGAGCACAACCTGCACAGCCTTGCCCATCAGGACCTGCATCGACGGCGAGATATCCTCGTTCCGGCGCAAGCCACCGGCTGCGGCCTGCGTCCCGAGCCGCGCCATCGTCAGCAGCACCGCCCCCAGAACACAGGCTTTCAGGACCGCAAGCAACGACAGGTGCATGGACCCGATATCCAGCGCGACCCCATCGAGGAACTGCGCCACGTCATCGACAAGGTTGAGCGCGACCAGCGTGGCGTAGATCCACAGCGACCATGTCACCAGACGGCGCAATGTCCGGTTATGCACGAATCGGGCCAGAAACCCGATCATCAGCCAGGCCACCCCCAGCGTTGCCGCAACACCGATCAGGTAACTTCGCGAGGGCCAGGTCATCTGCTGCATGACGACATAGGTGCCCCAGCAAAGAATAACGAAGTAAATCAGGGTGATGCGCCGCAGTACCTGCACCAGAACCCGCAAGCGCCACTTGGGCCAGCCGCTTCTGGATCTGGCCCAGCGGTCCCAGCCCGGCTGCGTCACGAGCCTCAGAACATAGGCGACGATGAAGAGACATATGATGATGGCGATCTGATACTGCCGCCAGCCGGGCGTCAGCCCCAACTCCACGACATGCAGGATCTGATCCCAAAGCGTGACCACCGTTGCTGGCAGTTCCAGTTCTTCCATGACGCGCCTCCTGCTTCTCAGGATGCCGATAGAGACCTGCCAAAAGCAAGGGGTCGCGGCCAGGCCTGTCAAAGATTTGGTTGTTTTTGCAACGCGGTAGGTCCGCCCACCCGGCGACAGGAGCTTCATTGACCGCCATTGGCACGACGCGCGCCGGGCGAATGGCACGGTCATGACGGGCTGGCCGCTCAGAACGAATCTTGATTGCCGTGGCGTAGCGCGGTATCCCAGCGCTCATGACGCTCGTTTTGGCCCATCATATCGAACTGCAAGACCGCGCGCGCCTGCGCGAACGGTTCTTTGGCGCCGCCCGCACGGTTCTGGCGCGGCTATAAGGCTGCCGCCAAGCCCTTTTGCCAGCTACATTCCAAAAACTACGGGAGAGGACTCATGTCCCCCAAGACGCTCTACGATAAAATCTGGGATGCGCATGTCGCGCATGAAGCAGAGGATGGCACCTGCCTGCTCTATATCGACCGCCACCTGGTTCACGAAGTGACCAGCCCGCAGGCGTTCGAAGGCCTGCGCATGGCGGGCCGCAAAGTGCACGCGCCCGAGAAGACCATCGCGGTGCCGGACCATAACGTGCCGACCACGCTCGACCGCGCCAAAGGCATCGAGAACGAGGAAAGCCGTATTCAGGTCGAGGCGCTCGACAAGAACGCCCGCGAATTCGGCGTGCATTACTACCCGGTGGATGACGTCCGCCAGGGCATCGTGCACATTGTCGGCCCGGAACAGGGTTGGACCCTGCCCGGCATGACCGTGGTCTGCGGCGACAGCCACACCGCCACCCACGGTGCCTTCGGCGCGCTGGCACATGGCATCGGCACCTCAGAGGTGGAGCATGTGCTGGCCACCCAGACGCTGATCCAGAAAAAGTCCAAGAACATGAAGGTGGAGATCACCGGCAAGCTGAAGCCGGGTGTGACTGCCAAGGACATCACCCTGGCGGTGATCGGCGAGACCGGCACCGCCGGCGGCACCGGCTATGTCATCGAATACTGCGGTGAAGCGATCCGCGACCTGTCGATGGAAGGCCGCATGACCGTCTGCAACATGGCAATCGAAGGCGGCGCTCGCGCGGGCCTGATCGCACCGGACGAGACCACCTTTGACTATGTCAAAGGTCGCCCGCACGCCCCGAAGGGCGCCCAGTGGGAAGCGGCGCTGAACTGGTGGAAGACGCTTTACACCGACGAGGGCGCTCATTTCGACAAGGTCGTCACCCTGAAGGGCGAAGATATCGAGCCGGTTGTGACCTGGGGCACCAGCCCTGAGGACGTGCTGCCGATCACCGGCGTGGTGCCGAACCCCGAGGATTTCGAGGGCGGCAAGGTTGAAGCCGCGCGCCGCTCGATCGAATACATGGGGCTGACCCCCGGCCAGAAGCTCACTGACATCGAAATCGACACCGTGTTCATCGGCTCCTGCACCAATGGCCGCATCGAAGATCTGCGCGCTGTTGCCGAGGTGGTGAAGGGCAAGAAGATCAAGGAAGGCATGCGGGCGATGATCGTACCGGGTTCCGGTCTGGTGCGCGCTCAGGCCGAGGAGGAAGGCCTGGCCGAGATCTTTGCCGAGGCCGGGTTTGAATGGCGCCTTGCGGGTTGTTCCATGTGTCTGGCTATGAACCCCGATCAGCTGTCCGAGGGCGAGCGTTGCGCCGCCACTTCGAACCGCAATTTCGAGGGGCGTCAGGGCTACAAGGGCCGCACCCATCTGGTGTCGCCTGCCATGGCTGCCGCTGCCGCGCTGACCGGCAAGCTGACCGATATTCGCGAGCTGATGTAAGGAATACGCCCAATGGATAAGTTTCAAAAACTCACCGGCGTCGCCGCACCGATGCCGCTCGTCAATATCGACACCGACATGATCATCCCGAAGGTGTTTCTGAAGTCCATTCAGCGCACCGGGTTCGGCAAGAATCTGTTCGATGAGATGCGCTACAACCGCGACGGGTCTGAGATTGCGGATTTCGTGCTGAACAAGCCGCAGTATCGCAACGCCGAGATTCTGGTTGCAGGCGACAACTTTGGATGTGGCTCCTCGCGCGAACATGCGCCCTGGGCGATCAAGGATTTCGGTATCAAATGCGTGATCTCGACCTCCTTTGCGGACATCTTCTACAACAACTGCTTCAAAAACGGGATCCTGCCCATCGTATTGCCGCAGGAGCAGGTTGATCTGCTGATGAAGGACGCGGAGAAGGGTGAGAATGCCCGTATGACCGTGGATCTGGAAGCACAGGAAATCACCACCTCCGACGGCGAAGTCGTCGCATTTGAAGTCGACGGTCACCGCAAGCACTGTCTGCTGAACGGGCTGGATGATATCGGCCTGACCTTGGAAAAATCCGCGTCCATCGCCAGCTTTGAAGACAAGGCCGCGCAGGAGCGCCCCTGGGTCTGACCCGACGGTTCAAACCGACTATGCACAGAAAAGCCGCCCCGCATGGGCGGCTTTTTCAATGAGGCGGATCGCGGGCGAAAATCGGCAAACTCGAGGTTTCAACGATTTTCTGGCAGCCACTCGATCGCCTGGCCATGCGGGCCGGTCCAGGCCAGCGGATGGCCATTCTGCGTCAGCAGAAACATATTGTCCCGCACCGGTCCCGCACGGTCCGCAAACTGCGGGAAGACCCGCGTACCCTCGTTGCTGATCCAGATCGCCCCGCTGTTCAACATCATTTCCGCGAAGGCGTCGCGCTGGCCCTGATCGGCAACATAAGTCACCACCGCTGTATGAAAGACGACAACCGTCGCCTCGGAAGGTGCCTTGGCAATTAGAGCAGGCAGATCCTGGGTCAGATCCCCGGCGACAATCGACGGAGGAGCCTTCCTGGCAACGGCGATAGCGGCGCGCAGCCTGTCGAGGCGCGACTGATGTTCGGGCCATATCAGGTGTTCGAGCCAGCGGACATCCGCCTTGCAATTGACATCAAGCGGGTTCAGATCCAGCCCCGCGCGCCAGATGATTTCGGGATGCGCCCGCGGCAAAGGTGTACCGGGTGACGCATTGCAGATCATCACAGGGGCACGGACCCCGATTTGCTGCGACGGCGGCAGCTGATAACGTTCCCAATCATAGCCATAGTAGTCCGGCAACAGACAAAGCCCTGCGGATGCTCCGACCTCAATCAGGGCAATCGGTCCCGTGATCTGGGCCAATACGGGCAACAGGACCGCACAGCGTCCCGGCTCGTTCGTCTGGGTTGTCCGGCACAGCATCACGGCTGCGATATCATCCCCCTGCTTGTGGATTGCCCTATCCAGCCGGTCATCGCATGGGATATCGCCTGTAACCGAACGCAGTGCCGCGAACAGCAGATTCGGTTGCTGGCGATCCGCAGGGAGCGCTGACAGGAACGCCAGACAGCGCGGCGAGCGGGCTACCTGCAATGCAAGCCGTTCGTAAATCAGCGACTGGCCTGCAGCCTCCACCTGCGCGAATCTGGTGTAACGTGCGGCAATCTCGCTGGTCATGGCTCCCCCGGTCAGATGGTGCGGCGGTTGTCAGTGCGCTGACTGGACTGAGCTGCGTCCCCTCGTCCCGTGAAACGATTCTACTAGCCCTTTACGGCTGACATTCCACAATATCTTGTGAAGAAGTCGATAAGCCATTGTTTTCATTGCAACTCAAGATATGCAACTGATGCAAACCGGCACCAGTCTGCGACCCAAAGTACACGGAAGGATCCCAAATCACGTCATCAAACTTGAGCAAATTCCCGCTGACAGGCAGAAATAAGGCAGAAATGAGGCAGCGCTCGGCAGCAACGTTTCACCAAGAAACGACTCCGAGCATCAAGTTGGAACAACGGCACGGCAATGCACCGGCCAGTCCAGTTTGAAGGGATCGAAGCGTGATTGCACGGATTACAGGCGCGGCCATCCGCGGCATCTTTGTTGCATTGTTGATCGCAATGCCATCGCTGTTGTTGCCGGATACGGCAACCAGATCACCGGAGGTGATTGCCCTTCTTGCGATCCTCGCAGCGGCGCTGACTTTTGCCGAATATTTCTCAAGCTACCCCAGTTTCGTCGAGTTTCGCGAAGCCCCGCCGCTGAACCGAATGCGGTTTATCGCCTTGGCGCTGATTGTCATCCTGGTCAGTCTGCTGGCGCGCCACCCGATCGAGGCAACAGCCCTGACGTCGCTGGTGCATGGGCTGGCGTCCTGGTTAGGAACTACGCTGGATTTTGCCTTTTCCCCCGTCCAGCTTATCGGGTTGATGATGCCAGCGCATGTGGAGCCTGAACTGGTGACCCGGGTGATGGCAGCGGCAGCGCTGACCTATATCGTTGCACTGCTTGCGATCACTGGTTTTGCTTTGGCGATCCGGCTTTATGACTGGCCGCTCGGCAATGGGCCATTCAACGTCTGGACAAATCTGCCGCTCTTCGACCCGACAACCGGCGGCGATGTGGTCGAACGACTGCAACGGGATGCGCGCATCAATATTGTTGGCGGGGTGCTTTTTCCCTTTGCGCTCCCGGCCGTTGTGAAACTGGCCTCGGGCCTGGTCGATCCCGGTCTTTTGTCCGCCCCGCAGACGCTGGTCTGGGTCGTCGCCGCCTGGGCGTTTGTGCCTACCTCCATGGTGATGCGCGGTCTTGCCATGCTGCGCGTCTCCGACCTGATCGCACAGAAGCGCCGCGCCGCTTACGCCAGTTCCGAGGCGTTGCAGACCGCATGAGAGCGCTGGCCACCCTGCTGTTGGCCGCCCTCTTTCCGCTGATTTGTCATGCCCAGCCCCAGGTCAAGCCACTGATCCGTATCGCCAGTTTCAACACCGAGCTGTCGCGCAAGGGGCCGGGTTTATTGCTGCGCGATCTGCGCCGCGGCGAAGATCCACAAATCACCGCCATTCTGGACAGCCTAAGTGCGGCAGAGGCTGATATCCTGCTGTTGCAGGGCATTGATTGGGATCACGATGGTCACGCCATCGCCGAGCTGCGCGATCAGCTGGACAAACGCCTGCCCCGCTATGATCACATCTATGCCCCACGTCCCAATAGCGGGGTGCACACCGGGCTGGACATGGACGGAGACGGGGAGCCTTCGACCGCCCGGGATGCGCAGGGCTATGGCCGGTTCACCGGACAGGGCGGGCTTGCGTTGCTGTCGCGGTTTCCGATCCTGCATGCCAAGGCGCGCGATCTCTCCGATCTGCTGTGGCGGGATCTTCCCGGAGCCATCCTTCCTGCCCACCCCGATGGTCGTCCGTTTCCCAGCCCACAGGCGCTAGCGATCCAGCGCCTGCCAAGCACCGGCCATTGGATCGTCCCGATCCTGTTGCCCGATGGTTCTGAACTGTCTGTCCTGACCTTTCAGGCGACACCGCCGCTGTTTGACGGCCCTGAGGGTCGTAACGCGTTGCGCAACCGGGATGAGATCCGGCTCTGGCAGGTGTTGCTGGATGGCCGGCTTGGCCCCGTTCCCCCCGAACCCTGGGTTATCGCTGGCGGTGCGAACCTTGATCCCGACCGGGGGGCTGGCTATCGGCAGGCCATTGCAGATCTGCTCCGCGACCCAAGACTACAGGACCCACGCCCGGTGGATCAGACCGGAGGCGCGGAAACCGTAAACTGGGGCAGATCCGGCCGTATGCGCGTAGACTATATCCTCCCGTCACAGTCTGCGCAGGTCGTCGCCTCGGGACTGATATGGGCCGAAGACATCGCGGATCGCTATAGCGGTTCTGAGCGCCCTGCCAGCCGTCACGCTCTGGTCTGGACAGATTTGCAAATCCAGAACTAAGGTCACGGCAACAAGATGGCGCGGGAACCGCCCTCTCAGCCATAAAAACAAAGCGATGGCGCGCTATATGCGCCCGGAACATTGACCCACGGGCGATGTGCCGTTACCCCCGGCTGCAAGCTTTCAAGGAGTATCCCTATGTCCAACCCATCGATTCTGATTCTGCCCGGCGACGGGATCGGCCCCGAAGTCATGGCCGAGGTCCGCAAGGTCATTACCTGGTATGGCGAAAAGCGCGATCTACAGTTCGATGTGAGCGAGGATCTGGTCGGTGGTGCCGCCTATGACGTGCACGGCAAACCGCTGGCGGATGAGACCATGGCAAAGGCGCAAGAGGTCGACGCTGTCCTGCTGGGCGCCGTGGGTGGCCCGAAATACGACGATCTCGACTTCTCTGTGAAGCCGGAGCGTGGGCTGCTGCGCCTGCGCAAGGAGATGGATCTCTACTCCAACCTGCGCCCGGCGCAGTGCTTTGACGCGCTGGCGGATTTCTCCTCGCTGAAGAAGGATATCGTCGCGGGTCTCGATATCATGATCGTGCGCGAACTGACCTCCGGCGTCTATTTCGGCGAGCCGCGCGGCATCTTCGAAGAGGGCAATGAGCGCGTCGGCATCAATACCCAGCGCTATACGGAGTCGGAGATCGAGCGCGCCGCCCGCTCTGCGTTCGAACTGGCGATGCGCCGGAACAGGAAACTCTGCTCGATGGAAAAAGCCAACGTGATGGAATCCGGCATCCTGTGGCGCGAGGTGGTGACCCGCGTTGCTGCGGACTATCCCGAGGTCGAGCTGTCCCACATGTATGCCGATAATGGCGCCATGCAGCTGGTGCGCGCACCCAAGCAGTTTGACGTGATCCTGACCGACAACCTGTTCGGTGACATCCTGTCCGACTGTGCTGCTATGCTAACCGGCAGCCTGGGCATGTTGCCCTCTGCGTCCCTTGGCGCACCGATGGCCAATGGCCGTCCGAAAGCGCTTTACGAGCCGGTTCATGGCTCCGCCCCGGATATCGCGGGCCAGGGCAAGGCCAACCCGATCGCCTGTATCCTCAGCTTTGCCATGGCGCTGCGCTACAGCTTTGATCAGGGCGCCGAGGCTGATCGTCTTGAAGCGGCGGTCGAAAAAGTCCTTGCTGATGGCCACCGCACCGCCGACCTGCTGGGCGAAGAAGGCGTATCGCCGATCAGCACCTCGGACATGGGCGATGCGATCATCGGCGCCCTCGACGCGAGCCTGTAAGGTTTCGGTCCATTGATCAGCGCGAGGGCCATATCGGGCCCTCGCAGCACCGTAGCCAGCCCTCGCCGGACCTTCATATCCGCGGTGCAGGAGGCCGGCGAACCAAGAGCGTGCGGCTCCATGCGCGCGAACGGGTTTTAGTATTTTCCTGATAATGTTAGCGCTATAGTGCAAAAGCTCCCCGCCCTGTTGCGCTTAGTCGGATTGTCCCATGAACATAAAAGCCGCCCTGCTTGCTCTTTTGGCCTATGCGATATTTTCAACCCACGACGTGGTGGTAAAGGTGCTTGGCGCAGATGTGTCGCCGATTCAGCTGGTGTTCTTCAGCAGTCTTCTGTCATTTCCGCTGCTGGTACTAATGCTGGTCAAGGATGCAACCCAAGGCCACCTGCGACCGGTCCACCCCTGGTGGATGACGGCACGGTCGGCGACGATGGCGGTGATTCCGGCCAGCGCCTTTTATGCGTTTTCAGAGCTGCCGCTCGCCGAGACCTATGCCCTGCTATTTGCCACGCCGCTTCTGATTACACTGCTGTCGATCCCGATTCTGGGCGAACGTGTCGGCTTGCCACGGCTGGCGGCCGTTGTGGTCGGGTTCATCGGCGTTATGGTGGTTTTGCGCCCTGGTGCGACCAGCTTTGGCCTCGGTCATGCGGCGGCGCTCTTCGCCGCACTCTGTGCGGCCTTCCAATCGGTTGTACTGCGTAAAATCAGCGCCGACGAACGCCGGGTGGTATTGATGATCTACCCGATGCTGATGACCTTTGCGGTTATGGGCCTGGCTCTGCCGCTGGTCTACGTCCCGATGGATGGCGTGACCTTCAGCGGGATCGCGGTCGTCGCTCTGTTCGGGTTTTGCGCGACCCTACTGACGGTCAGCGCCTATACCATTGGCGAGGCGGCGATTGTCGCCCCCATGCAATATTCACAGATCATCTGGGCAACGATATTCAGCGTGGTTCTGTTCAATGAAAAGGTCGACCTGATGACACTGGTCGGTGCCGCGATAATTATTGCCAGCGGCATTTTCATCGTGTTGCGCGAAGCGTTTGGCGGGCGTTCGCATAACACCCCGGTCCTGCGCACCCGGACCCGTGGGTACACGGCTGGCGGCACCAATGTGTCGCTCATGCTGAAACGGCAAAGCCCGGAGAAACCGGCGGAATAGGGCTTGCATATCCAGCCGCTGCCGTGTAATTCCGCGCCACGGTCGGAGCGTAGCTCAGCCTGGTAGAGCACTGTCTTCGGGAGGCAGGGGCCGGAGGTTCGAATCCTCTCGCTCCGACCAAATATAAAGGCGCCCTGGGGCGCCTTTTATGTTTTTCGGGCTTGGTCTGAACAGGTCAGCCGCCGTTTGTCGCAAAACACATGAAGAGGCCGGCTCCTCCGGTCATCGCAAGCGCCTCCATCGAGCAGCCGCGCGAGTCATGCGCCGCATTCCAAGATGTATTGCCGCCACCATGCCGGTCATGATGCCCAACCGTTGCACTGCCCTCGCCGGAGCTGGTCCAGTTGCTGCAAGTTTTGTCGCCTTCCATCCACGGGAAATAGGCCGTGCCGTCAGCCATGGTCCCTGTCAGCAGGTCATGAACATTTGGCTTGTCACCACGCCCGTTCACCAGATTGCCGTTTTCATCCAGCCCTGTGGATTTGACGATATTCGGATTGAGGTGCAGCTCATCAAGGTTGGCGGCAATCTGCACCCCTTTGGCGTTATGCCAGGGGCCGCTTCCGATCCGGTCACGTGCCGAGATACCACGCTTGCCCTCTTCCTGGGTACTGAGATAGGCGCGCCAAGTTTTGCCAGTGACGCCTGCCGCCTCGGCGAGATTGGTGCAATGGGCGTCGGCACCCTCAAGCCCACCCAGATCGCCGCCTTTTCCCGAACCGACGCTGGTCACGAAGAAGCTCATGCTGGTGTCCTGGGCGAGTGCCGCCGGGCTGGCAGCTAAAAGCAGCGGAATAGCGGTGAGTGCTGCTTTGGCAGCGGCTTTGGTTGATATCATATCGGTCTCTCCCTGTTGATCGGACCAAGAGAGGCGAGATGCACAATATTGAGATCACGCAAACAGGCCCTCGCCCCCCGTGTCCAAGGTATTCAGGTAGAGGCCGACGGAAGATTTTCAAATGAGCGGTTGGCGGCGCCGCTCGCGGGAGATGCACATCTGCGTGATCCAATGGCGCGCAAGCCGTCGCGCCGCCGATAAACGATCCTAACCGAACCCCCACCACAAAAGAACAGAGAGGCCGCCACGGGGTGCGCGGGCGGCCTCTCGGAGGCATGTGCAGACATGTGGCTCTAATCCGCCCGATAGGCCCGCCGCCGACGTTGGCGTGCTGCAATCAACCGTGCAGACGTTTCAGAAGCTCGCTCAGAGACGCTTTTTCACCAGCGCTGTATTTCGCCACGCGGCTGCGCCAAAGTGTTGCCTGCGACCGCAGGATCAGACCGTCGGACATCAGCTTCAGATGGTTTGCCCGCAGGGTCTCCCCCGTTGATGTGATATCTGCGACCATTTCGGCGGTCTCGTTCTTGACGGTCCCTTCGGTCGCGCCCTGGCTATCAACCAGCTGATAGTCAGCCACACCGGCATCCATCAGGAATTCCCGTACCAGGCGATGGTATTTCGTGGCGATCCGCAACCGATGGCCGTGTTTGGCCCGAAACGCCGCTGCGACCGCGTCCAGATCGTCGATGGTCTCGACATCCACCCAGATCTGCGGCACAGCAAGGATCAGGTCAGCGTGACCAAAGCCGAGGCCTGCAATCTCTTCGACCTGCTGTTCCCAGAGCGGTAGTTTTTCCTGCACCAGATCAGTACCGGTGACGCCCAGGTGAATCCGCCCCGCTGCGAGTTCGCGCGGCATCTCACCGGCAGACAGCAGCACCAGATCAATGCCGTCAATCCCATCAACCGCACCGGCATATTCACGATCTGACCCGGTACGCGACAGGATGATGCCGCGTTTGGCAAACCATTCGAAGGTCTTTTCCATCAGCCGTCCCTTGGACGGCACACCAAGCTTCAGGCTCATGATTGTGCCCCTTCCAAGAGCAGCATCAGATCAGGACGAACGACGCCGCCGACGGCGGGGATCTCTGCTCCCTGCCCCAGCTGCCGTGTCAGCGCGTCATAGCGACCGCCGCTGGCAATCACCGGCAGATCGGGTCGCGCGTCGGCGTAAAACCCGAACACGAAACCATCGTAATACTCCATTGATGTCCGCCCGTAGGAGGCTTCGAAGTCAAGGCTGTCCACATCGATGCCTCGGGCTTTCATCGCGGCTGTCCGGGCGTCCAGCCGGTCAAGCGCCGGGTTGATCGCTGGCAGATCCACGGCGATATCGCGCAGCTGTTCCGAGGCATAGGGGATAGTCTCCCGCACCGCCATCAGCGCCTCAAGCGCGGCCAGCTCGTTCTCTGCAATCGGCGGGGCGGCTGCATCCGCACGCAATGCATCGACGCGCGCATCCACCTCCGCCGGGCGGCGTTTGCCAATCGCAGGCACTTGCCCGGTCAGAACGCCTTCGGTCGACAACAGCTTGCGACGGCTTTCGGCGACAGGGACGCGGCCAGCAAACTGGTCAAGCATCGCCCGGAACCGGCGCGGCCGCCAGATGTGGCGCATGAGCGCAGCCTTGCGCAGCCTGGTGGTGTTGAGCCCCTCCACCGCAGCCATCAGGATACCGATATCTCCGGTAGCCGCACGCACCGGCAAATCACGAAGCTGGAGCGCAATCAGCGCAAAAACTTCAGCATCAGAACCGGCGGCATCGTTGCGTTCGAAGACCTCATAGCCAACCTGAAGATATTCATTGGCGCGATCCTCGTCATGTTCCTGACGGCGGAACACATCGCCCGCATAGGTGTAACGCGCCGGTTCGGCGCCATGGCTCATGTGCATCTGCACCACCGGCACGGTGAAATCGGGGCGCAGCATCTGTTCCCCGCGCAGCGCATCGGAGGTCACATAGGCACGGGCGCGAATGTCCTCGCCATATAGGTCCAGCAGCGTTTCGGCAGGCTGTAGAAACGGCGGCTCGACCACCCTTGCCCCGGCGGCCTCGAAACTCATGCGCAGCCGCGCGGCCAGCGACAGAGCGCTCAGACGATAACCCATGGTTCAGCCCTGCCCTGCAAGGATTTCGCGCACCTTGGCGACCAGATCACCGCGTGGCACCTCAAACTGGCTCGGACGCTCTTTCCACTCTTCGAGGGTGGCGTTCTCGGCAATCTGCGCGCCGAGGATCAAATCCTTGATCTGCACCACACCGCGATCTTTTTCCTCGCCGCCTTCGATCACCGCTATGGGCGAGTTGCGCTTGTCCGCGTATTTCAGCTGATTGCCGAAGTTTTTGGGATTGCCAAGATAGACCTCAGCCCGGATGCCTGCATTGCGCAGCTCGGCCACCATGGTCTGGTAGTCCGCCATACGCGCCTTATCCATCACCGTCACCACAACGGGGCCGGTGGTCTTTGCCTCGATCCGGCCTTTCTCGCGCAGCGCGGCCAAGAGCCGGTCAACACCGATGGAGACGCCGGTCGCCGGGACTTCCTGACCCGTGAACCGCTTCACCAGATCGTCGTAACGCCCACCGCCCGAAACCGAGCCGAACTGCCGTTTACGGCCCTTCTCATCCAGAATCTCGAAGGTGAGTTCGGCCTCGTAAACCGGGCCGGTATAATAGCCGAGGCCACGCACGACCGAAGGGTCGATATCGATGCGGTCGGCGCCATACCCACCAGCGGCCAGCAGATCGCCGATCTGCTCCAGCTCGGCGACTCCCTCCGCGCCAATCGCACTACCCCCAATGGCGGCGCGCAGGTTGGCAAGGGTCTTGGCGGCGTCAGCGCCCTTGGAGGTCAGGAACGCCAGCACGGGTGCTGCCTGGTCATCGGTTAGGCCAACGCCGTCGATGAAGGCGCCGGAGGCATCCAGACGCCCCTTGGTCAGCAGCTCGCGGACACCAGCCTCGCCCACCTTGTCGAATTTGTCGATGGTGCGCAGCACGTCGTCGCGTTTGCTGTCGCCCGCCTCAAGGCCCATCGCCTCAAGCACGCCATTCAACACCTTGCGGTTATTCACCCGCACCAGATAGTCACCGCGCGGAATGCCGACAGTTTCCAGCGTGTCGGACAACATCGCGCAGATCTCGGCATCGGCGGCCATGGAGGCGGTTCCAACGGTATCCGCGTCGCACTGGTAGAACTGGCGATAGCGGCCCGGACCCGGTTTCTCGTTGCGCCAGACCGGCCCCATCGCATAGCGGCGGTAAGGCGTCGGCAGATCATTGCGGTGCTGGGCATAGACCCGTGCCAGCGGAGCGGTCAGGTCGTAGCGCAGCGCCATCCAGTCGCCGTTGCCGCTTTCGTCATATTCCTGCCAGGCAAAGACACCCTCGTTCGGGCGATCGACATCGGGCAGAAACTTGCCCAGTGCCTCAACGGTTTCCACCGCCGAAGACTCCAGCGCATCAAACCCGTAATGATGATAGACACCCGCAATGGCCCGCAACATCTCGCTGCGCTGGCTCACCTCTTCGCCGAAATAGTCACGGAAGCCCTTCGGCGTGATCGCCTTGGGGCGGGGCTGTTTCTTGACTTTGGCCATCTTGGCCTCCTCGGGGTGTCAAATGGGTCAGATACTCGCCCGGCGGTCTAGCCCAAGGGCGGCCCAACAGCAAGGCGGCAGAGCGCGCAGGCCCTATGGCCGTGCCGTTGTTGCCTGATCTCCATGCAACCCAAAGCGGCGGCGTTGGCACAACCGAGCATGGACCCTGCACGCAACTGCCCCTATGACAGCGGCAGACCCGAAGGGAGAAACCGATGCAACATCTCGAAGAACAGATCGCCCACCTGACGCGCACCGTCGATGAGCTGAGCGATGTGGTCAACCGGCAGCAATCCGAGATTGACCGGCTGACCCATCGTGTCGCCATGCTGTTTCAGCGGGAAGCTTCACGCGAGCAGGACGGTGGCGGCGGGGTTGTCATTGGCGACGAACGTCCTCCGCATTATTGATCTCTCCCTCAGTCGGCGCCTGTCGCCCACGCCTGTGCTTAGCGCTCCTTCGACGTTGGCGAGGGTCTGAAAGACAGCAGCCGCAGCGCATTAAGCGTCACCAGGACCGTGGCGCCAGTGTCGGCGAGAATCGCGATCCACAGGCCCGTGATCCCCAGAACCGATGTCACGAGAAACACGCCTTTCAGCCCCAGTGCCACAGCAACGTTCTGGCGAATATTCGTCAATGTGGCGCGCGACAGGCGAATAATGCCGATCACATCGCTGACCCGGTTGCGCAGGATCGCGGCATCTGCGGTCTCAAGGGCCACATCGGTGCCAGACCCCATAGCGACACCAACCTGCGCTGTCGCAAGCGCGGGCGCATCATTGATGCCATCGCCGACCATCATGACCTGACCACGCTGTGTCAGCTCTTGCAGGGCCGCTACCTTGTCCTGCGGCATCAGCTCTGCACGGTGATCAATCCCCAGCTGGCCGGCGATGGCGGCTGCCGTGCGGGCATTGTCCCCTGTCAGCATCGTTGCTGTGATCCCCATCTGTCGGAGCGCGCGCATCGCTTCCACCGCATCTTCGCGCGGCTCGTCCCTGAGCGCGATCAATCCATATAGAACCTCGTCGCTGAACAGGGCGACAACGGTCTTCCCCTCGGCTTCAAGCTCGGCAGCCTTCACCATGGAAGCCTGCGCCATCACACCTGTTTCTGCGGCAAAGCGCGGCGATCCGACGGTGATGACAACTGACCCGAGCTTGGCAGAGGCCCCCTTCCCCGGCACCGCGTGGGCTTCCTGCACCGGCGGAATATCTACCCCGGCTTCGACAGCTCGAGCATAGATCGCCTCGGCCAGAGGGTGGCTCGACTCCCGCTCGACCGCTGCGGCGAGTTGCAGAACGCTGCCCTCACTGCCCTGAACCACAACGATATCGGTGACCTGAGGTCGCCCACAGGTCAGCGTGCCTGTCTTGTCGAATGCAACATCGGTGGTGCGGGCGGCGGCCTCGATCACTGCGCCCCCTTTCAGAAGCAGACCATGGCGCGCACCGGACGACAGCGCCGAAGCGATGGCAGCGGGTACGCTGATCACCAGGGCACAGGGACACCCGATCAACAACAGGGCAAGGGCGCGGTAGATCCATGTGTCCCAATCCATCGCGAAGACCATCGGCGGCACCAATGCGACCAGCAGCGCGATACCCACGATGATCGGCATATAGATCCGGCTGAAGCGGTCGATGAAACGCTCTGTCGGCGCACGGGCGCTTTCCGCCTCTTCCACCAGCCGGATAATCCGCGAAATGGTGTTGTTGGCTGCGGCGCGGGTCACCCGCACCCGCAGCACCGCCTGGGTGTTGATTGATCCGGCAAAGACTTCGGATCCCGGTTCCTTGAGGCTGGGCACGCTCTCGCCCGTCACCGGACTTTCGTCGACGCCCGAGATACCGTTGATCACTTCGCCATCCGCAGGCACGCGGTCACCTGGGCGCACCACGACAATCTGCCCCTCCCGCAGGCGATCTGCGGCGATCTCCTCCAGGGTGTCACCACCTTCAAGCAGCGCCGTCTTTGGCACCAAATCCGCAAGCGCCCGGATACCATCCCGCGCCTTGTTGGCAGCCAGACCTTCGAGCATCTCACCCACGGCAAAGAGAAACACCACCAGTGCTGCCTCTTCGGCAGCACCGATAAACAGGGCGCCAATCGCTGCGATCGACATCAGCATTTCAATGGTAAAGGGCATCCCCGCCCGCAGCATCGCAAAGGCACGCCGCGCCACAGGAGCCACTCCGATCAGGGTCGCCAGCATGAACGCCCAGAGACCAACCGTAGGCGATGCCAGCAGCTTAATGCTCCAGGCCAGCGCCAGCAGCAGCCCCGTCACCAGCAGTAATTGCCCCTTGGCACTGTGATACCAAGGCGGGGCCACTGCATCGGCGGCATCGGCGTGCTGTACGCCGCCACAGCAGGGCGCAGAGGTGCCAGCTGGTGCAGTGCTGCTTGCCGTGACACCAAACCCCAGCCCGCGCACCGCCTTCTCGACGGCCATCACCGAGCCTTGGCGTGGATCAAGCTCCAGGCGCAGCCGCTCCGACATCATGGCGACCTCGACGCCGCTGACACCCGGCAGTCGCTCAACCGCGCCACGCACCTTGGTCGCGCAGGACCCACAGTCCATTCCGGTTACCCGCCACTCCAGCTGCTCAATCGCATCCCTAGCCATTCCAATGTCACCTTTTTTTTGTCATCACATCGTGTCGGCTGCTTATGTAATTGCTACAGCAGCTGGAGCTTCAAGCGCTTTCTTCAGAAAAATCTGATCCGAAAACAGCAGTATTCGGGATGTGCCGCAACGGTCTTCTTGGGGCCGGGCAGAAAGCCGCTAGGCTGACAGCAAGGTCGCGACATCATCCGAAATTACCCGACAGGAGGCCCGCCATGCTGACAGGAATTCGTGTAATCGAGATCGAAGGGCTGGGCCCTGCGCCCTTCGCCGCGATGATGCTGGCGGATCTTGGCGCGGATGTCATATGCGTTCACCGCAAAGGCGAGGGCGCGGGTTTGATGCCTGCACATCCGATCATTGATCGCGGCAAACGCTCCATCACGCTGGATCTGAAATCGCCGGCTGACGTCGAAACGCTGCTGCATCTCGTCGAGACTGCCGATGCGCTGGTCGAGGGCTTTCGACCCGGTGTTATGGAGCGGCTGGGGCTGGGGCCGATCACATGTCACGACCGCAACCCCGACCTTATTTATGGGCGTATGACCGGATGGGGGCAGGATAGCCCCTTGGCCGAAACCGCCGGTCACGACCTAAACTATATCGCGCTGTCCGGGGCGCTTTGGTATGATGCAACGCCCGGCACCCCTCCCCAGCCACCGGCGACTTTGGTGGGCGATATCGGCGGTGGCGCGCTTTATCTGGTCGCGGGTATTCTGGCAGCGCTGGTAAGGCGCGAAAACCGTCACGGCGACACGCCAGCCGGATGCGTCGTCGATGCCGCGATTTACGATGGCTCGGCCCATATGATGAACCTGTTGATGACATTGCAGCAGGCCGGACAGTTCAGCAGCCTGCGTGGGAAAAGCCTGCTGGATGGGCCGCATTGGAGCCGCTGTTATGTCTGCGCCGATGGCGGGTACATCAGCGTGCAATGTCTGGAACCACAGTTTTACGCCGAGTTTCTGTCGCGCCTCGATCTGAGCGAGGATGCCCAATTCGCCCGGCAGCACGACAAAAGCCTCTGGCCGGTGCTGGGCGCAAGGCTGGCCGGTATCTTTGCCGCGCAGCCGCGCGACCACTGGGACAGGCTATTCAAGGGCAGCGACTCCTGCGTGGCACCGGTATTGTCACCCATCGAGGCAGAGGCACATCCGATGAACCAGCGCAGGACCTGGGTAACAGCTGAGAATGGCCTCCAGGCCGCTGCGGCGCCACGGTTCTCTGGTCAGGACAGCTGGGAGGTCCCACCGGCCCCGGCACGTGGCCAGCACAATTCCGAGATACTGGCGGAGCTGAGGCAACGGCAGCGCTAGGATCAGCTGTCTTTCTTGGCCTTCTCCGCCGCTGCTTTCATCCGCGCCAGGAGTTCGGCTTTGGTTTCGCGCGCACCATAGGGGTTCTTGGCGCTGCCCTTGGCATTATGCTCCTGATGACGCGGGCTGTTTTTGCCCATTCTGGGGGCTCCAGATTTCTTGTAATCCATCGACTTGCCCTTTCGGCGTGAGTGGAAAACGCGCTGATGCCGCAATTGGCCTCAGCGCGCAAGACGAACATGATCGCCGGACAGCTCTGTTCAGCCCGGTCAGCTGCCGCGCACCGCGTCGATCATCCGTTGCACATTGTCCGGATCGGCGTCCGGGGTGATCCCGTGGCCGAGGTTAAAGATATGCGGCCCCTTGCCGAAAGCTTTGACGATACGGTGGGTGTCATCAATCAGCTCCTGCCCCCCCGTCACCATATGGCGCGAGGCAAGATTGCCCTGAACACAGCCGTCAACCTGCACATTGGCCGCCGCCCATTCGGGGTCAACGGAGTTATCAAGCGCCACACAATCGACACCCGTCGCCCTGGCAAAACCGACATATTTTTCCCCCGCCTCACGCGGGAAACCGATCACCGGAATTTCGGGATGGCGCTGTTTCAGCGCGGCGGTGATCTGGCGGCAGGGAGCCAATGCGTATTTCTCAAACGCCTCGCCACTGAGCGATCCTGCCCAGCTGTCAAAGATCTTGACCACTTCGGCACCGGCTTTGATCTGCATCGAGAGATATTCGATCGTCGCCTCAGTGATACGGTTCAGCAGCGCCTCAAACAGCGGATTGTTTTCCTGACGCAGCAGATGCGCAGGCCCCTGATCCGGCGTGCCGCGTCCCGCGATCATATAGGTCGCGACGGTCCAGGGCGCTCCGGCAAAGCCGATCAGCGTGGTTTCGCGGGGCAAGGCAGCCGAGAGCAGCCGCACGGTTTCATAGATCGGGTTCAGCGTCTCATGGATGTCGCTGACCGGTCCCAACTTGGCAAAATCGCTCTCCGTTGTGACCGTCGACAGGCGCGGCCCCTCGCCGGTCACGAACCAAAGATCAGCCCCGAGTGCCTGCGGCACCAAGAGGATATCGGCAAACAGAATCGCTGCATCGAAACCGTAGCGACGGATCGGCTGCAGCGTCACCTCAGTCGCCAGTTCTGGATTATAGCAGAGCGACAGAAAGTCGCCGGCCTCAGCCCTGGTGGCGCGGTACTCGGGCAAATAGCGGCCCGCCTGGCGCATCATCCAGATCGGCGGCACATCCTGTGTCTCGCCCGCCAATGCGCGCAGCAGCTTCTTCTGTTCGGCCATGATCACCCTCATATCTGTGTTGCATCTGAGGTCTAGCCTTGGCGGCAAATTGTCAAGGGCAGCAGGACCGGTGCTTGTCATGGCATTATGTCGCGATTAAGGGTCGATATATGACACAGATCGATCTGCCCTCCCCCGCTTCGCCCCTGAAAATCGGCACCCGCGGTTCGCCTTTGGCGCTGGCCCAGGCCCATGAAACCCGCGCCCGGCTCATGGCCGCCTTCGATCTGCCACAGGACGCATTCGACATTGTCGTGATCAAGACCAGCGGTGACAATCAGGCGCTGATCGCGGCAGATAAACCGCTGAAGACATTGGGTGGCAAGGGGCTGTTCACGAAGGAGATCGAAGAGGACCTGCTGTCCGGTGCCATCGACATTGCAGTGCATTCCATGAAGGACATGCCCGTAGCGCAGCCTGCGGGGTTGCTGCTGGACACCTATCTGCCGCGTGAAGACGTGCGTGATGCTTTCATCTGCGCCAATGTCTCATCCATCGCGGAGCTGCGCGAAGGCGCCGTTGTTGGCACCTCCTCACTGCGGCGGCGCGCACAGCTTCTGCATCGGCGTCCCGATCTCAAGGTTGTGGAATTTCGTGGCAATGTGCAGACACGGCTGACCAAACTGCGCGATGGTGTGGCCGAATGCACCTTTCTGGCGATGGCCGGGCTCAACCGTCTTGGCGCCGATCAGGTTCCGGCAACCGCCATCCCCCCAGAAGACATGCTACCCGCCGTCGCCCAGGGTGCCATTGGCATTGAGCGCCGGCAGGGCGACAGCCGTATCGGTGATATGCTGGCGGCTCTGCATGACCGCGAGACCGGGCTGCGCCTGACTGCCGAGCGCGCATTTCTTGCCGCGCTGGATGGCTCTTGCGAGACCCCGATCGCTGGTCTTGCGACGTTGGAGGGCAACAGCCTGAGGCTGCGCGGCGAAGTCCTGCGCCCTGACGGATCGGAAGCGATCAATGACGATCAGACCTGTGCGCTCGAAGACGGTGCGGAGCTGGGCCGCGAGATGGCCGCGAAACTTCTGGCGCAGGCCGGAGCGGGCTTTTTCGACTGGAAGCACCAGGATCGGCAGTAGAATGCGAGGCGCTGCCTCGCGCTCCGGGATATTTTGAGCCAGAAGATGGCCCGGCCGGTGCAGCTCAGATCTGCCCCGACCAGCGCAGCCAACGCTCTGGCCCGCCGCCAAAGACGTTGAGGTCGACGTTGCCAGCGATCCCGGGCACGCGTCCGGTGCCGGTATATTGCCAGAACCGCCAGAGCGCACCGGGATAGGTGACATGCGGGTGATCCGCGACCGAGCGCAACCAGAACTCAGTATCCCGCAGGCGGCCGATGCTGGTCTCACGGTAGAAATCCACCGTCGTGTAGAGCACAGGCCGCTGGCCATAATGCGCTTCCAGAAGGTCCAGAAACCGCTCTGCCTCCGCCCGCACCTTGGCGCCGGAGGGACGTTTGGTGCAGGTGCGAGAATGTGGCGTCCACTCCATGTCCAGCACATGCGGCAAGGCCGCGCTGTCGCGGGGGACATGACGGATGAACCAGCGCGCCTGTTCCGCGGCCGGGCGGCAGAAGTAGAAGTAATGATAGGCGCCGCGTTTGACGCCCGCCTGTCGTGCGGCACGCCAGTGATCGCGGAATTTCGGATCGGTGAGATCACCGCCTTCAGTTGCCTTCAGATAGGCAAAGCTGATGCCTGCAGCCCGAACCCGGCGCCAGTCGATGTCCCCCTGCCAGCGTGAGACGTCGATGCCATGGATGGGGTACGACCATGGCGTACGCCCGTCCCAGGGGTGCGGATCGCTGTCGGCGAATTTAGGGTGGGTGATCAGCCGCGCCCGCGCCGCGGCAAGGCTGGCGGTGGTTTCTCCGGGCTGCACCGGCTGGCCTATTGGCGGTGTCGGTGGCGCAACCGGTGTTGTTCGGCCGCTACAAGCGGCAAGGACCATCATCCCTGCAAGCACCCACCAAAATCTGCTCATCCCGACCTGCCCGATCTCTGCGATTTTCGCTTTGGTTCAGTAAAGCCCGCCAGCCCGTTCAGAGCAATGATCAAGACAGCGCGCCCGCGCCATCAGCAGGAGATCGCGCGCCTTGATCAGACCCATTTCGCCATCGGCGGCAGGCTCATCAGGACGGCATTGGCGTCATGGCCGGTTTCCAGGCCGAATTTGGTGCCGCGGTCATAGACCAGATTATACTCGGCATAGAGGCCGCGATGGACCAGCTGGACGTCTTTCTCCGCTGCGCCAAATGCCATCGGCCTGCGTTTTTCGACCAACGGCAGATAGGCAGGAAGGAAGGCGCGGCCAATATCCTGCGTCAGGGCGAAATCCGCCTCCCAGTCGCCGCTGTTGCGGTCATCCATGAAGATGCCGCCAACCCCGCGCGCCCTCTGCCGGTGAGGGATGTAGAAATACTCATCCGCCCAGGCCTTGAGCTGGGGATACAGCCCGGCGCCATGGGCCGCCAAGTGCTGTTCCTGCATGCGGTGGAAATGGGCGGTGTCCTCATCGTATTCGATACATGGATTCAGGTCAGACCCCCCGCCAAACCACCAGGCATGCGGGGTCCAGAACATCCGCGTGTTCATATGGACCGCGGGGGCATGGGGGTTCTGCATATGTGCCACAAGAGAGATGCCAGAGGCCCAGAAGCGCGGATCGTCCTTCATCCCCGGAATGCCCTTGCGCGCCGCCATGGCAGTCTGCGCGCGCTCACCCAATGTGCCGTAGACCTCAGAGATATTCACGCCGACCTTTTCAAAGACGCGACCGCCGCGCATCACGCTCATCAGGCCACCACCGGCATCACTGCCATCCTCGGCAGAGCGCGTGGTTTCGCTGACCTCGAAACGGCCGGCAGGCTGATCACTGAAAGGGCCGCTGGCATGGCTGTCTTCCAGCGCCTCGAAGGCGGCCACAATCGTATCACGCAAGGATCTGAACCAAGCTGCCGCTCGGGCTTTTTCGTCGATCATTTCAATGCTCATCTGGTCGCCTATTTGCGCAAAGGTGAAAGCCGCTTAATGGACCGGCACCGCGACAGTGTCCAGCAGCGTGCGGCCACCGTCCAGGGTAACGATCTGGCCGGTCATAAAAGCCGCCGCGTCAGAGGCCAGGAACTGCGCCGCCTCGGTCAGTTCACTGGGAGAGGCAATACGCCCCAAGGGGGTATGGCGTTCGATATCCTGCCGATAGGCGCGATTATCCTTGAGCGTCGCCTGCATCGACGCGCTCATTACAGAGCCGAACGCAATGGAGTTGACCCGGATCCTATGAGGGGCCAGCGAAACCGACAGCGACCGGGTCAACTGATCAAGCGCAGCCGAGGCCACACAATAGGCCAGCAGTTCCGGGTGCGAGCGGCGCGCGGCGATGGATGACAGATTGATGATGGCGCCATTGGGCCCGCCATTGTCGCGTTGCTCACCCTGTTTGATCATCCGCCGTGCGACCTGTTGCGACAGGCGCATGGTCGGCAACAGCGTCTCGTTGAGCAGCAGCTCCATCGACTTGTCTTCCGGGTCCAGCGGATCGGTCGGCACCACCTGCCGTGCGCCATTGACCAGGATGTCGATATCGTCGAAGGCATCAATGGTTGCCGACAAAAGATTGGCAATGGTGAGCCGTTCCCGAAGGTCCCCGGCAAAGTACCGGATATTGCTTTCATCCGCTTGCGTGCCAAGCTCGCTCAGCAGCGCCGCCTCATCGGTATCGGCAAACATGACATTGGCACCGGCTGCTGCGAATTGTTTGCCAATGGCAAGACCGATGCCACTGGCCGAACCGGTGACGATGGCCGTTTTGCCGGAAATGGAAAAAGACATGAATGATCTCCGTCAGGATCCGGGGGGCGCCACGGCACCACCCCGTTTTTCAGCAACCTAGACTGCCGACAGAAACAAGGGAACCACCCTTTGTGTTTGGTCGTTGTCAGCGACGGTGGCGACGCGGTCGGCTGGCCCGCAGAACCTTGAACCGATTGTCCCCGGCGACCTCATCGACTGTTACGAACTGCTCGGCAAGCGTCGCCTCATAGGGCAGATGCCGGTTTGCAACAATCCAGAGCGACCCTGACGGTGCCAGCATACCGGACGCCGCAGTGATAAACGCCTGTCCGAGCGACGGTTCTGCCGTGCGCCCGGTGTGGAACGGCGGATTGGAGATGACGCAATCGACCCGTTCTGGCGCAGACCAGCTGCGGGCATCGGCCCAGTGGAAGTGGGCGCGGGGATCGCTGACGTTCATTCGTGCACAGCTGAGGGCATTATGATCGGCCTCAATCAGATGCAGCGCCGTCACGCCCTCGCGTTGCAGGATCGCAGCTGCGAGATAGCCCCAACCAGCCCCAAGATCGACCACATTGCGGCCGAGCTTCTCCGGCAGTGCGGCGACCAGCAGAGCCGAAGCCGGATCAATGCCATCGGCGGAGAACACACCGGGAGCCGTCTGAAAACCACCATCGACCTGGGCAGCTGCGCCCTGCCAGTCCGCCAGATCGGAGTGCGTCGCGTCGAACCAGAACGCCTTGCCGTGTGCCTTTGATATCGGGGCCGACACTTCGGTGCGGGCACGCAGCGCCTTCAGCACCGAATCGACCCCATCGGTCTTGCCACCATCGACAAGCACGGGGCCGTCGCAGACCTCGGCGGCCTTGGCCAGCAGCGCGCGCGCCAGAGCCTTCGCCCGTGGCAAGAGAACAACCGCTGCCGCGAATCGCTCGTCCGCAGGCAGTTCGGGCACGCAATCGTAGCCTTGGCCCGCCAGCGCAATATGATCGGGCGCAAAGGGTTGTACGATCAGCAGCCGCTCTTTTGGCAGCGCCGACAGGTCAAGGTCGGACAGCGGGTGAAACACAACGATGCGGCCGGAGTCGGGCACGGAAAATCCGCCCGTCTCGACGGCCAGGGACAGGCGAACAGACATCTAAAAGCCTCTTTTTATTCTTCTTTTTCCATCGTGCATTGCAACGGATGCTGATGGCGGTGGGCAAAATCCATCACTTGCCCCACTTTTGTCTCGGCGATCTCATGGCTGAAAACGCCGACCACCGCGACGCCTTTCTTGTGAACGGTGAGCATCACTTCGAAGGCCTCGGCATGGGTCATGCTGAAGAACCGTTCCAGCACCATGACCACGAACTCCATCGGAGTGTAATCGTCATTCAGCAACAGCACCTTGTAGCGCGGCGGACGCTGCGTTTTGGGTCGGGTCTTGGTCAGGACACCGAGATCGGTATCGTCATCTGAATGATCCGACATCATAACTGGCGTAGGCAGCATTGGCACAGACTTCCGATCGTGGATGGATTTTAATGTCCCGCTTATATAGCCTTTCTGATGGATAGGAAAAGGGATTGAGAGTGTCGGATTGACTCGAAAATTGACAACAATTGGCTTCGATGCCGATGATACCCTTTGGCATAATGAACGATTTTTCCGCATCACCCAGGACCGCTTTGCCGAATTGCTGATGGATCACGTTCCCGATGATCTCGATTCGCAGGCTTTGGGGGAGCGGCTGCTGGCAGCGGAAAAACAGAACCTCGGGCGTTATGGATATGGCGTTAAGGGGTTCACCCTGTCGATGATTGAAACCGCCATTGACGTGACAGAGGCCCAGGTGCCTGCCTGCGTCATACAGGAGCTGATCACCGCCGGGCAGATGATGCTATCCTACCCTATCGAGTTGCTGGAGAACGCGCGGACAGCGGTTGAAGCTCTGGCCGACAGCCACCGGGTGGTGCTGGTCACAAAAGGCGACCTGCTGGATCAGGAGCGCAAGCTGGCGCAATCCGGGCTGGGTGATCTGTTCGACGGGGTCGAAATCGTCTCGGAGAAGACGCCGCAGATCTATGCCGATATTTTCCTGCGCCACGGCGATGGCGCGGAGCGGGCGATGATGGTTGGCAATTCCATGCGCTCGGACGTGGTCCCGGCAATCGAGGCAGGCGGCTGGGGCACATATGTGCCGCATGGATTGATCTGGGAGGTCGAGTTTGCTCCGGCGCCGACCCATAGCCCTCGATACACCGAAATCGCGGATCTGGGCGCACTGCCCGCGCTGGTGGCCGAGATCGGCTGATCCGCGCTATCGCGACTCTCGCCTTCATCACTCAACAAACGGACACACCAATGCCCCACGCCGAAATCAAATACAGCAGCGATCTGGATCTCGACATCCCCGCGATCCTGGCCGAAATCGAACAGGTCATCCTATCCCACGACGATGGGGCCGGTGATTGCAAGGGACGCGGCTATCCGACCGACGCCTATCATCACAGCCATGTTGTGGTGAAGGTCTCCGTTCTGGTG
This sequence comes from Phaeobacter sp. JH20_08, assembly GCF_048056635.1. Taxonomy (NCBI): domain Bacteria; kingdom Pseudomonadati; phylum Pseudomonadota; class Alphaproteobacteria; order Rhodobacterales; family Roseobacteraceae; genus Phaeobacter; species Phaeobacter sp. JH20_08. The sequence continues at coordinate 133,381 of NZ_JAYMVV010000006.1, forward strand.
AAACCCCATCGCGATGCCGCGTTTTCCAACAGGCTGCTTGCGGCGTTGAAAACCGCAATCACAGCACGAATCTCCACCCCCTGCGCCTTTTCTCTGGAGCTGGCCTACATGGGCCCCTTCTACACGACAGGACCGCATCACCCCTGACAGACTCGCGGATTCAGCCCGTCATGCCCTGCTGGAATCGCTCAATGGGCGGCGTGTCGGCCGTGCCTTGTTGCAGCAGGGCACCAGACGCAGGCGTGCAACCGCCAATAGCACGCGCCGCGGCAATTTTTTTCGCTAACACTTCTTTAACCAACCGCCGATCTAGTGGTCATCATCGCTGCGCACCACTAGATGTCGAAAAGCAAACTCTGATCTCGATTTTTCCTTAAAAACCGGGCTGTTTATTCCAAAGTGACCCTGTGCTACGCTTTTTTAATACAGGCAAAAACGTCAGTCGGAAAACCGGCGACAAGAGGCAAAAATGGCAGATATCGTGCAGGTCAGGCGGACTCCGCTGATCCGCGCTTTGCGGGTGTATTCCCGTTTGGGGCGTTGGGTCTTGGGACTGGTTATTTTCCTATCGATGGTCGCAACTGCGCCGCCCAGTGCGATGGCAGCCCCCTATGCCGCGATGGTCATCGACGCCCGGACGGGCGAAGTCCTGCACTCCCGAAATGCAGACACCCGGCTGCACCCGGCCTCGCTGACCAAGATGATGACTCTCTATATTGCGTTTGAAGCCATTCGCAACGGCGAGATTAGCCTCGATACAGAGGTGAAGATCAGCCGTAACGCCGCATCCGAGCAACCGTCGAAACTGGGTTTGAAGGCCGGACAGCGCATCGCCTTTCGCTACCTAATTCGGGCCGCTGCCGTAAAATCCGCCAATGATGCCGCCACTGCCATTGGCGAGACACTCGCCGGATCCGAAGCCGCCTTCGCCCGCCGCATGACCCGCACGGCCAAGGCGCTTGGGATGTCTCGCACCACCTTCAAAAACGCCCATGGCCTCACCCAGAACGGGCATCTGTCCACCGCGCGTGACATGACCACGCTCGGGCGGCATCTGCTCTATGATTATCCCGAGTATTACAATCTGTTCTCGCGCCGTTCGGCGGATGCCGGTGTGCGCAACGTGCCCAACACCAACCGTCGTCTTCTTGCGGCCTATCGCGGTGCCGACGGGATCAAGACCGGCTACACCCGGGCCGCAGGTTTCAATCTCGTCGCCTCCGCAGAACGTGGCAACGAACGGATCATTGCCACTGTTTTTGGCGGCAAATCATCAACCTCTCGTAATGCCAAAGTCGCCGAACTCCTCGATCTTGGGTTTCGCCGCGCGCCAAGCAGCGCCAAATTGCGGCGGCCGGCGCGCCCGCCCTACCAGGGCAATCGTGGTCTTGGCACCCAGCTGGCCAGCGCTGACGAACCGGCTGCCGACGGGGCGGCGGGCAAGACCATTCGCGTCTCGGGTCTGGTGAAAACCAGCCTGCGCCCCAGACGCCGTCCAGGCGCCGCTGAACCTGAGGCCGCAACAGTGCTGGCCGAGGCTCAGACCGAGGCTGAGACCGAGACGACCACCAGCGAAATCCCTGCAGCAGAGGCACCGCCGAAGCTGGATCGCGATGTTCTACAGGCCAGCATCACGGCTGCCATCGCCGAGGCAGAAATCGTGGCGGCCGTAGCCGAACAAACGGCTGCTCCGATTGCCAGGCCACGCCCCTTTGTAGGTCTGCGCCCCATGGCCCGTCCCGCACGGCTGGCCACGAACCAGACCGCAGCCGAGCCGGAACCGGTGGTTGTCACCCGGCTCTCGACCTCGGGCGGGCGCTACTGGGGTATCAACGTGGGCCGCTACGGCAGCCGCTATCAGGCCGAAAAAGTGCTGCTGCGCACGGCACTTGCCGAAATGGCAACCCTCGATGGCAGCCTGCGCAAAGTTGTTAAGACACCTCGTGGCTTTGATGCCAATTTTCTTGGCATGACCAAGGAGAGTGCGGCCCTCGCCTGCCGCCGCCTCTCTGCCCGCAACATCACCTGCGAAACGGTCGGCCCCTCCTGAAGCGGGCGACAAAGCCAATAGGAAAAGGCGCCTTCTGGCGCCTTTTCTTTTGCAGGTCCATGCCGTCACTCGAGCGTTCAATCACGGCTTGGGGTGATCATCCCATTCGTCGCTGAGAATCCTGCGCGCATCACCTTCTGGATCGTCATATTGGTTCGAGCGCACCGTATAGAGAAAACCGACAAGTCCCACGCCCCCCAGGAAAAGGGAGATCGGTATCAGATAGGTAAGTACGCTCATCTTGGCTCTCTTGAATTGGCCTGCCGGTCGCCTGCGGTCATCATCAGCGCAGGCGCAACGCGTTTAGGGATACTGTAATCGACGATGTCGACATCGCCAAGGCAGCCACAAGAGGGGTCGCAAGCCCTGCCACCGCCAAGGGAACCGCGATCACATTGTAGAGTGTCGCAATGCGAAAGTTCTCGCGAATGCGTCGTGTTGCCTTCTGCGCGACATTACAGGCCTCGGCTATGGGGGCCAGATCCTGTCCCAGCAGAACGATATCCGACGCAACCCGCGCTGCATCCAGCGCCGAAGCGGGCGAAATGGACACATGTGCTGTCGCCAACGCAGCAGTGTCATTCAAACCATCACCGACCATCAGCACCCGGTGGCCCGCGCTGGACAAGGCCGAGACCTGATCGCATTTATCCTGCGGCAAGGCGGAGGCCATCCAGTTCTGGATCCCGAGGCGGCCTGCAAGTTCGCTCACCGCTCCTTCAGTGTCACCCGAAATCAGCCAGACGTCCTTCCCCGCCGCCTGCAACGCTTCTACCGCCGCAGCGGCGCCGGGACGCAGACTATCCGAAAACGTCAAAGCCTGTGGCGCACCATCACCGCGATCAAGATAGGCGGCGGTCTTCTGCCCCGGCGCCGCGCCAACCCATGCCGCGCGCCCCAGACGCACCCGCTGCCCCCCGTGCTGCCCCTCGGTGCCAAATCCCGGCACCTCTTCCTGCCTTGTCAGCAACGCAGGCTCAATCCCGGCCTGTTCCGCAGCACGGCAGATTGCAACCGACAGCGGATGATCAGACCCCTGTGCCAGCGCATAGGCCAACCGCTGATCTGGCAGAGACAGCTGGTCGAAGTCATCACATTGAGGGTTGCCATTGGTCAGCGTGCCGGTCTTATCGAAAACTACGATATCGACCTCAGCGAGACGTTCCAGCGCAGTTGCGTGTTTGATCAACATGCCTTTTTTGAACAGCCGCCCCGAGGCCGCAGTTGTCACCGCAGGGACCGCCAGCCCCAGCGCGCAGGGACAGGTGATGATAAGCACTGCAGCGGCAATATTCAGCGCCACTCGCATGTCGAAGGTAAAGAGATACCAGCCAAGGAAGGCCAGCGCGGACAGGATATGAACCCCGGGCGCATATAGCTTCGCCGCGCGATCCGCCAGCGAGGTATAGCGTGACCGCCCGGACTCTGCGATGGCGACCAGATCGGCAAGCTGATGCAGGGAACTCTCGGCCCCGACGGCGGTCGCGCGCACAACCAAGGGTCCGGTCAGATTGACCTCACCCGCCGAAACAAGGCTCCCAACTTCGGCAAAAACCGGCAGCGTTTCACCGGTCAGCAAAGAGCGATCCAGTTCCGACTGCCCGTCCAGGACGACACCATCCACAGGCATCCGACCGCCCGGGCGTACCAGAATACGATCGTCAATGGCCAGATCGGCAACGGCAACCTCCGCCGGTTGCCCGGCCTCATCCAGCCGCAGGGCGCGCGGGACCTCCAGTGCCGCCAGTTCCTCGGCAGCAGAACGCGCCACGGCGCGGGTACGATGGTCCAGATAGCGACCGGCCAGCAGGAAGAACGTCAATGTCAGCGCCGCGTCGAAATAGGCGTGTTCACCAGAGAGCGAGGTCTCCCACAGAGAGGTCACCAGCGCCAGGACGATTGCCAGAACAATCGGCACATCCATATTGAGCCGCCCCACCCGCAAAGCCTGCCAGGCGTTGCGAAAAAAAGGCTGCCCGGCGAAGAGGATCGCCGGGAAGGTGATCGCCGCAGAGATCCAGTGGAACATGTCACGGGTTGCATCGCTTGCCCCTGACCAGACCGAGACTGACAGCAGCATCACATTCATCGACGCGAAGAAGGCCACCGCCAGACGCATCAGCAGCTCACGTCCCGCCTGATCGGTCTCGGTCGCGCCCAACGCCGACAGGTCAAGCTCGTGCGCCTCGAACCCAAGCTGTTCCAATACTGGCACCAGATCAAGCGCACGCAACTCGGGATCGGCCTCAATCAGCGCGCGTTTCAGAGTGAGATTGACCCGAGCGCTCCGCACGCCCGGCACCGCATTCAGACCCCGCTCCACCGTGGAGATGCAGGCCTGACAATGAATACTGGGCAGCGACAGGGCCAGACGTGCCTCGGTCGGCGCCTGCTCAACCGCGCCGTTTGGCGCTGCGACACAGCCGGGGCATGCGGCCAGTTGGGGGCCAAAGGCGGTGCTCATGGCCAGTTACCGCGCCACATGCAGGATGACCCGCTGCGTGAATTCGGTGCCATCCTCGGCCCGGGCCACCATTCGGATGTTCCAATTGCCCGCGCTCAGCTGCGCAGCTGCGACATAGGCCGTACCGTCAAAGCGAAAATCAGGTGTCTGATCATCCTTCACATGGGTGGCACGGCCGAGTGTCGCTGCCAAATGTGCCACCTCAACCGGTGCGCCATTGGCATCGGTGATCTCCAGTTTCACCTGATCCCCGGCGGCCGAGGCATAGACTGACCAGCCCAGAGCCTGCTGCGCATCGCGACGGGCATCGAAGCTCTGGCTTGCGACATAGCTGTTCTTGACCTCCAGCCCGGGAAACGTCCGCACCGCATTGACCGCCAGCGCGATATTGACAGCGATGATCACGGTGAAGGCGCCGCCGAAGATCATAAGCGCGTGCCAGCCGGTGAACTGTCGTGTCGGTTTGCCCTCGGTCATTGGCTGCTCCCGTTCCCGTTAAAGCTGGTATCCTTATACGCACGTTCGCCATTGTCGATATCTGCAACCCAGATCCGCACCGGCGTGCTGCGCGCTGCGGCGGCATCGGCGGATTTCGGTGCCACGATATAAACGCGCTGAAGCAGGCTGGTATCGGCAGGCACCGTGACGATCGAGCCATCAATGCCTTCCAGCGTGAGCTGCATGCCTGGCGCTCCCTTGATCGAAAGTTCAAACGGGCGTGGCTCTCCAGTCTTGTTCCGCAACCGCACATCATAAGTGTTACGGATCGAGCCGTCCGAGAGCGTCACAAAGGTCGGGTTGCGCACCGGGGCCACCGTCAACTCGATGTCCGAACGGATGAACAGGGCAAACAGGAGCGCCAGACCAACGCCCCCCCAGAGTGCCGTATACATCAGCGTACGCGGGCGCAGGATATGCTTCCAGATGTTCTTGGGTGGATGGCCTGCGCGCTCATTCGCCTCGTCACTGAGCGCCATATAGTCGATCAGCCCGCGCGGCTTACCGATCCGTTCCATCACATCATCGCAGGCGTCTATGCAAAGCGCACAGGTGATACATTCCATCTGCTGACCATCGCGGATGTCGATCCCCATCGGGCAGACGTTGACGCAGGCCATACAGTCGATGCAATCGCCGTGGACCAGCCCCGGCTCATCGGTCTTGCGCGGTTTGCCGCGCGGCTCTCCCCGCCATTCGCGGTAGCCGACGGTCAGCGTATCCTCGTCCATCATCGCCGCCTGAATGCGTGGCCAGGGGCAGGCGTAGATACAGATCTGCTCACGCGCAAAACCACCGAACAGGAAAGTGGTCCCGGTCAGGATGGCGATAGTGGTATAAGCGACCGGGTGGGCATTCCCGGTGACAAGATCATGCAGCAGTGTCGGTGCATCTGCAAAATAGAAGACCCAGGCCCCCCCGGTTGCGAGACCAATCAACAGCCAGAGCACCCACTTGGTGATCCGCAGACGCGCCTTGCGAAAATCCAGCTTCTGTTGGCGGTGCAGGCGAAGGCGCGCGTTCCGATCCCCCTCGACCCAGCGCTCGACCAGGATGAACAGATCCGTCCAGACCGTCTGCGGGCAGGCATAGCCGCACCAGACACGCCCCAGCGCCGAGGTGAACAGAAACAACCCCAGCCCTGCCATGATCAGCAAGCCCGCAACGAAATAGAACTCATGCGGCCAGATTTCGATCCAGAAGAAGTAAAACCGCCGATTGGCCAGATCCAGCAACACCGCCTGATCGGGCAGCGCCGGACCACGGTCCCAGCGGATCCATGGCGTCAGGTAGTAGATCCCCAGCGTTACCGCCATGATATACCACTTCAGGTTACGAAAGGCGCCGGACACGCGGCGGGGGAAAATCGGCTCTCTGGCGGCATATAGGCTGGGGGCGGGATCGGAATCGCTCACGGACTCACTCCAAATCTTGCATTGTTGCAGCGGTTGTCCCAGATGCGCCCCGGACGAACCTTGACGTGGATCAAACGCGTATGCGGAACACATCTTTGCTGTCGCGACGACATCGTCAACCGGGCGCGGCATTCCGTCCAAAACCACGGCGCGCCCAATAAATCCATAAAGTAGAGGCCTTTGCGCTCCTCTCCTCGCGGTCGGCCGCGTCGCCACGTCGCAGATGTGACACCAGGGCGCAGCCTCTAGATGTCACCGGTCCCGCGCTCCGGGAACAAGCCTAGCGTGATTGTGGCCAGCGGGATAGAACCCAATCGGCTGAGCAACCGGCACCGCATATGGAGATGAACGCTTGGGATAGCGAGAGCGTCGGCTTTTCAGGAAACGCGCGAACAGATCGAAAAGCCGACGCTGGGTCCGTTTCCCTGCAAGACAGGTGGCGGACTGGACGGCCACCGGCGCTGGAAAGGGCACATCGGTGGCACTGTCTGATGAGGCAAGACTATCCGGCATCCCGTCCATTGTATTTGACCGGGATCAAAGACCGGCCAAAATCTACTCTCCCTCTGTTGAATACGGGCCGGTGTCCGCGGCAAGAAGCGGACTGGAGAACTGCGGTTCCAATGTACTACTCCCACCTGGCAGTACCGGCACCTGCCCGCGACGGATCCCGGCGACCCGATGGTTCATCCAATGACGAATGGCATTCCGATAGAGCCAACCGCGTATGCCGCGCAGGTCCTGCCGGTGGCGGGCGTAGAAGGCATCCGGGCTATCGAACATACCAAGATCTGCATTGATCCCGGTTTTCTGAATATAGGTGTCGCGCCCTTGCCATACGACCATCGGCGCTTGCAGGCAATCGGTGCCAGCGCCATAGCCACATAGCGTGTCGCGCCCCGGAAATGCCGCCTGCAAAGCCCCGAGCACGCCCTGATCCAGGATGAAACCCTCCAGGTTGATCCATTGGCCGTCCAACTGAACCTCAACCCAGGAATGCAGGATATTGCGCGGAGCCATCCAATACACCAGTTCGGGTACAACGCCGCGCTGAAGGCTCTTATCAATGGTGAAGCCATGCAGACGGCACGGAATGCCAAGCGCCCGTAGCAGCGCCATCAGCAGGGTTGCCTTGGTATTGCATTGGCCGTAGCCGTCCGCCAGAACCTGCGATGCCGTCCGCGTATCAGCGATGTTATAGCCAAACAGAATATCATTGCGGACGTAGGTATAGGCGGCGCCGATCCGGTCAGCGGGTGCGAGCTGCTGCCAGCCACGCGCTGAAATCAAAGCAGAAATTGCTGGCGCGGTGATATCCAGCATAGAGGTTGCGGTAAGGAAGCGGGTATCTGACATGGGGTCACCTATCTGGTTGCCCCACCCTGCTAAACCCTACAGCAACTGTAGCTTCAAGCAAAAAATCCGCCACAACTCACCTTATCAAAACACAGATGGGGCCGCCCGAAGGCAGCCCCAGAGATTATATCTAGCGACACGAAACAGGCAGAGCTATTCGCCGCCACCCAACTGGTGCACATAAGCCGAAACCGCGCGGATCTGCGCCTCGGTCAGACGCGTGTTCCAATTTGGCATGACCCCGTAACGTGAATTGTGGACGGTCTCTGTCAGGGTTGCGTAATCCCCGCCATAGAGCCAGATGGCATCGGCCAGGTTCGGAGCGCCCTGCGAACGGTCACCGGTACCGTCCTCCATGTGGCATGAGGCGCAATTGTCGGCAAAGACCACCGCGCCCGCCTCCACCTTCGTCGCATCCTGAGGATCGCCCGAAAGCGACATCACGAAGTTCACGACCTGATCAATCTCTTCCTTCTCCAGCAACTCATCGCGACCAAAGGCTGGCATCTCCGAATAACGCGCCTCGTCGCTTTCTTCGTTGCGGATCCCATGGGCGATCGTCGCGTGGATATCCTCGATCGATCCGCCCCAAAGCCAATCGTCATCCAACAGGTTCGGATACCCTTTTGCCCCGGCGGCACCGGCACCGTGACACTGGGCGCACCAGGTCTTGAACACCGCAGAACCAGCCGAGACCGCATAGCCGTTCAGCTCGGGATCGGTGGAAATCGACGCAAGCTCAATCTCCTCAAGGCGGCTGTTGATCGGGGCATTCGCCTCGTTCACCGCGGCGATTTCTTCTGCCACCAGCGCCCGCGAGTTCCAGCCCAACACACCGGCAGTTGCAGACTGGATGCCCGGCCAGGCCGGATAGGCGATGGTATAGCCAATGCCCCAGATAATGGTCGCGTAAAAGGTCCAGAGCCACCAACGTGGCATCGGGTTGTCGAACTCCTCGATCCCGTCCCAGCTGTGGCCGGTGGTATTCGGATCGTCCTCGAACTTCTTCACTTTCTTGCTCATGACCGCGCCTCCTTGGCTTTACCCATTTCTGGGGCGGGTTTGTCTTCATGCCGGAAGGGGATGTTGGCGGTGTCCTTGTAGACCTTGCTGCTGCCGGGGCGGAACGCCCAGATCACAACAGCCAGGAAAAACACGAACAGAAAGAGCAACATCCAGCTGTCCGCAAATTCCCGAAGCAGAGTGTAGATATCCATGCCTGCCTCCAATCAGCGGTTGGCTGCGGGGGTGAAGGTCGAGAAATCAACCAAAGTCCCCAGCATTTGCAGATAAGCGATCAGCGCGTCGGCCTCGGAGATCCCAGGCTGACCGTCGAAATTGCGTACGCTGACCTTCTCGCCATAGCGCTCCAGAAGCCCGTCATAATCGGCGTCGGGATTGCTCTGGGCGCGGAAGTCGGCCTCTGCATTTTCCAGCATCTCGTCGGAATAGGGCACACCGACAAAAGCGTTCGCCGCCATCACATCGCCGATGTATTCGCCGTCAATCCGGTTGTTCTCAAGGAAGCCATATTTGGGCATCACCGATTCCGGGACAACCGACTGCGGGTCGCGCAGGTGATCCACGTGCCATTCGTCAGAATAGCGGCCACCCACACGGGCCAGATCCGGGCCGGTCCGTTTGGACCCCCACTGGAAGGGATGGTCATACATCGACTCCGCTGCCAGCGAATAAGGACCGTAACGTTCCACTTCGTCCCGCATGGGGCGGATCATCTGGCTGTGGCAGACATAGCAGCCTTCGCGGATGTAGATGTCACGCCCGGCCAGCTCCAGCGGGGTGTAGGGGCGCATGCCTTCCACCTCTTCGATGGTGTTTTCCAGCCAGAACAGCGGTGCGATCTGGACCAGCCCACCGATGGTGACAACCAGAAAGCTGCACACCAGAAGGAGGGTCGCATTGGTCTCGAGGATTTTATGTTTGTCGAGAATTGCCATTGTCCGGCCCTCCTTATTCAGCCGGAACCGCAACGGTCAGGCTGGCCTCTTTGGCCGGCGCCCGTCGTACGGTCATCCAGAGATTGTAGCACATGATCAGAGCACCAGCGAGGAACAGGACCCCGCCGAGGGCGCGCACCACATACATCGGGAACTTTGCAGCCACGGTGTCGGCAAAGGAGTTCACAAGGAACCCGTTGGCATCCACTTCACGCCACATCAGGCCTTCCATAATGCCGGTCACCCACATCGACGCCGCGTAGAGAATGATGCCGATTGTCGCCAGCCAGAAGTGCCAGGACACCAGGCTGAGCGAATAGAGGCGCTCACGTTTCCACAGAACCGGCACCAGGAAGTAGAGGGCACCAAAGGTGATCATGCCGTTCCAGCCAAGCGCACCGGAGTGAACGTGACCAATGGTCCAGTCGGTGTAATGCGACAGCGAGTTCACCGCGCGGATCGACATCATCGGACCTTCAAAGGTGGACATGCCGTAGAAGCCGATAGAGATTACCATCATTCGGATCACCGGGTCGGTGCGCAGCTTGTCCCAGGCACCCGACAGTGTCATCAGGCCGTTGATCATGCCGCCCCAGCTGGGCATCCACAGCACGATGGAGAACACCATGCCAAGGGTCGACGCCCAATCCGGCAGCGCGGTGTAATGCAGATGGTGGGGACCCGCCCAGATATAAAGGAAGATCAACGCCCAGAAGTGGATGATCGACAGCTTGTATGAAAACACCGGTCGTTCCGCCTGCTTGGGCACAAAATAATACATCATGCCAAGGAACCCCGCAGTCAGGAAAAATCCGACGGCATTGTGGCCATACCACCACTGCACCATCGCATCCTGCACACCGGACCAAAGGATCACGGATTTGGATCCCCAGATGCTGATCGGGATGGTCATGTTGTTGACCAGATGCAGCATCGCCACGGTGACGATAAAGGCGAGGTAGAACCAGTTGGCCACATAGATATGCGGCTCCTTGCGCTTGATGACGGTGCCCAGGAACACCGCGAGATAGGCAACCCAGACGATGGTCAGCCACAGGTCAACGTGCCACTCCGGCTCGGCATATTCCTTCGACTGGGTCGAGCCGAAGAGATATCCGGTCGCCGCCAGCACGATGAAGAGCTGATAGCCCCAGAACACAAACCACGCCAGATTGCCCCCCCAGAGACGGGCGGCCGAGGTGCGCTGCACCACATAAAAAGATGTCGCAATCAGCGCGTTACCGCCAAAGGCGAAAATCACCGCCGAGGTATGCAATGGACGGAGCCGCCCAAAGTTCGCCAGCCCCTGCGCCCATTCGAAGTTCAGGACCGGAAAGGCCAGCTGGAAGGCGATGAACACCCCGACCAGAAACCCGACCACACCCCAGAACGCGGTTGCGACCACACCGGCGCGTACAACACTGTCAAAGTACTCGCCCTGTAACGATCCCGTTGCAGTCACAGGCTCATCGGTGTGTTGTAGGGTGTATAGAAACAGCCCACCAGCCACGATCATGATGATGATCGCATGAACCTGATAGGCCAAATCCCGCGCGTAATTGGTCGCGATCATCGCAAAGAGCGTGACCAAACCAAGCGCGATCAGCTTGATATAATTAGACATCTTGCGTCCCTTTTCCTTGCCCGACACGATTCTCTGGGTCGCGTCAGACAGATTTTTTCTGAGCCTTAAATGCAAAACTGCGCCGGACAACGCCTTGATCTGTATCAAGACGGTTTGCCGCAGAATGTGAGAAGCACCTTCACAATGGCGCAACACGCGGCACAACCACAAGTTTGTTGCGGTCGCTCATACTCATGTGAGGTTAATATGTCCTACAAAACACTACTGACTGTGCTGACCACACCCGCAAACACCGGAGCCCAGCTGGAGCAATCCATCTCGCTGACCCGCCTGAGCGACGGCCATCTGGATGCCCTGTGCCTGGGGGTGGATCGCACCCAGACCGGGTACTACTACGCCGGTGCCAACGCGATGGTACTGCAGGAGACCCTTGCCCGCGCCAAAGAGGAGGTGGCCGAGATCGAAACCGCCGCCACCGAGCGGCTGACGCGATCCGCCGTGACTTTCAACGTCGAGACCGGTGTCGCGCAAATGGCCGATATCGGCCGTCATGTTGCACGAATGGCGCGGTTCTCTGATCTTGTTGTGTTGGGCCAGCCCTATGGCAAGGATCGCCCCGCCGAAGCGGAGGCCATCGTCGAGGCCGCCCTATTCGAAGGCCGCGCGCCGGTACTGGTGGTTCCAGATGACTGCCCACTGCCCGACCAACCCAAAACCGTTCTGGTTGCCTGGAACGAAAGCATCGAAGCGATGACCGCCATTCGCAAGGCGCTGCCGATGCTTCAGGCAGCGGATGTGGTGCGTGTGGTGGTGATTGACCCGCCGCAGCACGGCCCAGAACGTTCCGATCCAGGTGGAATGCTCTGCCAGATGCTGTCACGCCACGGGGTCAAATGTGAGATCGACGTACTGAGCAAAACAATGACCCGGGTCTCCGATGTGCTGAACCGCCACGCCGTGGATACGGCTGCCGATCTGATCGTAATGGGCGCCTACGGCCATTCCCGGTTCCGCGAGGCAATCCTGGGCGGTGCGACCCGCAACATGCTTGAGAAGGCCAAAGTCCCGGTTCTGATGGCGCATTAGCTGCGGTCCAAAAAAGAAGGGGCGCGGTTGCAGGCCCCTTGCTCATGCGCTCTATCGGAAAGTCAGATCAGACAGCCCCCGTCGCTGTCGTCGCCGGCTTCTTCCATCAGGCGGCCCATGTCGGGCACGGTCACATGCCGTTTGCCTTCCAGTTCAATGACACCATCCCTACGCAGGGCTGAGACCTGTCGGCTGACTGTCTCCAGCGTCAGCCCCAGATAGTCAGCCATTGCTTCCCGGGTGAGCGGCAGATCGAATACCCGCCGATTGCTGTCCTTGTGGCGCTGTAGGGACGCATCGCGCCGGGCCAGAATGGACAGAAGGCTGGCGATTTTTTCGCGCGCTGTCTTGCGTCCCAGAACCAGCATCCATTCCCGCGCCGCGTCCAGTTCGTCCAGCGTCATCTCAAGCAACCGATGCGCCACATGCGGCGTCTGGGACATCATGTCCTCAAACGGTTTCTTGCGAAAACAGCACATGACCACCGTGGATGTCGCCACGACATTATAGGCAGCCGTATCGCGCCCCGGTCGCCCGACAAAATCGCTGGGCAAGAGCAGGCCGACCATCTGGGTGCGGCCATCTTCCATCGTCTGCGTCAGGGTCGCAATGCCGGACACAACCGACCCTACGAAATCCATCCGGTCGCCGGACCAGGTGATCGGCTGACCGGCCTCATATGTACGGTAGTATTTGATCGAATCCAGGACTTCCAATTCATCCGCATCACAGCGCGCACAAACAGCGCGGTGACGAATGGGGCAATCGCCGCAGTTCACATTGTGAATGGTAGGAGCGTTCATGATTGATCCGATTTGATCTGCGCCAAGGCCAAAGCCAACCTGCAACCACCAACTTAAACATGTGCCGCGCAAATCACAATTGGCGACGCCGCGTTTGTTGGCATGATGTGCCAACCCACCGGACGGCCGCCCCACCACATAACCCGTGCAGGGCAGTCTTGTTAGCTATCTCAGCAGGTTAGGCGCCGGCGACAGCCTCAGCCGTTTCAGCAAGCCGGATCTGCCAAACTGTCGCGACACCCATGCCATCGGAACCAAAGCTCAGGATCCGGCCTATCCGCCGAAACAAGCCCTCATCCAGCCGCAGCGAGCAACTGCCGCGTATAAGGATCCGACGGGTTGGCAAAGAGCTCCGCAGCGGATCCCGCCTCCACCACATCGCCCTGCTTCATCACGATCATCTTGTGCGACATCGCGCGCACGACGTTCAGGTCATGGGAGATGAACAGATAGGCCAGCCCGTAGCGCTTTTGCAGGTCGCGCAGCAGGTTGACGATCTGAACCTGTACCGTCATGTCCAGCGCCGATGTGGGTTCGTCCAGCACGACCAGTTTCGGCCGCAGCACCATGGCTCGCGCAATGGCGATCCGCTGCCGCTGGCCGCCGGAAAACTCATGCGGATAACGATCCATAAAGGCCGGATCGAGACCAACCTCCGTCATGACCTCAGCCACCAGATCCCGAGGATCCCGATCCTGATCGACATTGTGGATTGCCAGACCTTCGGCAATGATCTGCGCGCAGGTCATACGCGGGCTGAGCGAGCCAAAAGGATCCTGAAACACGATCTGCATATCGGCACGCAGCCGCCGCAGATCCCTCGTAGACCACTGGCGCAGATCCTGTCCCTGGAACTCCACACGCCCGTCCGACGCAATCAGCCGCATGATGGCAAGAGCCAGCGTTGTCTTGCCGCTGCCGCTTTCGCCGACGATGCCCAGCGTTTCGCCCGCCCGCACCGAAAGCGATGTCGGGTTCACAGCCTTCACATGGCCGACGGTACGTTTCAGCAAGCCTTTCTGGATGGGGAACCAGACCTTCAGATCCTCGGTCCGAACCAACTCTTCAGCAGCCTGAGGCACCGGCTCCGGCTGGCCTGTGGGTTCGGCATCCAGCAGTTTGCGGGTATAGGGATGCTGCGGATTGGCGAAAATCTCAGCTGTCGGTCCGGTCTCGACAATTACTCCGGCCTGCATGACACAGACACGATCCGCGATCCGGCGCACTATGCTCAGGTCGTGGGTAATGAACAGCAGCCCCATGCCCTCGCTGGCCTTCAGGTCCCCGAGCAGTTCAAGGATCTGGGCTTGGATCGTGACATCCAGTGCGGTGGTGGGTTCATCCGCGATCAGGATATCGGGCTGGTTGGCCAAGGCCATCGCGATCATCACCCGCTGGCGCTGACCACCCGACAATTGATGCGGATAGGCATCGAGACGGGTTTCAGCGTCGCGGATACCAACCCGGTTCAGCAGGTCCAAAATCCGGTTCCGCGCCGCAGCGCCCGCCAGCCCCTGATGCAGTGCCAGCGACTCGGCCAGCTGTTTCTCGATCGAGTGCAGCGGGTTGAGCGAGGTCATCGGCTCCTGAAAGATGAAGCTGATATCGTTGCCGCGCACCTGCCGAAGGCGGCGGTCACTGGCGCCGACCATTTCCTGTCCGTCGTAGGTGACAGACCCGCTGACAGTGGCGCTGTCCCCCAGCAATGACACGGTGGACAGCGCAGTCACCGACTTCCCGGACCCGCTCTCCCCCACCAGCGCGACTGTTTCGCCGCGACCAACAGAGAAGGACACACCGCGCACGGCCTCGGTCACCTTTCCATCCTGGCGGAAAGACACGCGCAGGTTCTCGACGTTTAATAGCGGCGCAGTTTGATCGCGTGTTGTCATCGGATTGCCCATGGGTTGGAGCATTTGCGGGTCGCACCATCGCACGGCGGCGAACAGGAGGCCGCGACGCCTCTATTCTGCGGATTAGAGCCTGAACCGGTCATGAGAAGGTCTTTCTCGGGTCAAAGGCATCGCGCACCCCTTCAAAGATGAAGACCAGCAGCGACAGCATGATGGCAAAGGTGAAAAACGCGGTGAAAGCAAGCCAGGGCGCCTCCAGGTTCTGTTTTGCCTGCAAGGTCAGCTCGCCCAGCGAGGGCGCCGAGGACGGCAGGCCAAAGCCGAGGAAGTCCAGCCCTGCAAGCGTGCCAATTGTGCCCGTCACGATGAAAGGCAGAAACGTCAGCGTCGCCACCATCGCATTGGGCAGCATATGGCGGAACATGATGGTCATATTCCCGACCCCGAGCGCCTTGGCAGCGCGGACGTATTCCAGATTTCGCGCGCGCAGGAACTCGGCCCGCACCACGCTCACAAGGGCGGTCCAGCTGAACAGGATCATCAGCACCACCAACAACCAGAAGCTGCGCCCAAGGATCGCAAACATGATGATGATGACATAGAGCTGCGGGATGGATCCCCAGATCTCGATCACGCGCTGAAAGATCAGGTCCAGCCACCCGCCAAAGAACCCCTGAACCGCACCCGCAGCAATACCGACCAATGTTGCTGCACCGGTGACCATCAGGGTAAACAGGATCGACAGACGGAAACCATGAATGACCCGCGCCAGCACATCCCGTTTGGTGTCATCGGTGCCCAGCAGGTTCTCTCCATTCGGTGGCAGCGGTGCCGCACCGGGCCGGTCGACCGTGGTGTTAAACGAATAGGGAATCAACGGCCAGATGGCCCATCCTTCTACGAACCCGTCTGCTGAAAATGTACCGGCCTCGATCTCTTCCAGAATAGTTTCGGGGTCGTCAAAGCAGTCTTCGATCCCGCCGGAGGCAATCAGACACCGAACCTCAGGGTCGCGATACGCCGCCTCGGTCTGGAAATCGCCACCAAAGACTGTCTCCGGGTAGAAATTGAACACCGGGGTAAAATATGAACCACGGTAGTTGACCAGCATCGGTTTGTCGTTGGCGATGAACTCGGCAAAGAGCGAAATGCCAAACAGGACCGAGAAGATCCACAGCGACCAGAAAGCCCGGCGATTGCGGCAGAAATTGTTCCAGCGGCGCTGGTTGAGCGGAGACAAAGCCATCTGTCAGCCCTCTCTCTTTTCAAAGTCGATACGCGGATCGACGATCACATACATGAGGTCGGAGATAATGCCGACAACAAGGCTCATCAAACCAAAGATGAACAGCGTGCCAAAGATCACCGGATAGTCGCGCGCCACGGCCGCCTCGAACCCCAGCCGCCCCAGACCATCGAGCGAGAAGATCGTTTCGATGATCAGGCTGCCGGAGAAGAACACACCGATGAAGACTGCTGGAAAACCCGCGATTACGATCAGCATCGCGTTGCGGAAGACATGGCCGTAGAGCACGCGCCGCTCGCTCAGCCCTTTGGCCCGTGCCGTCATGACATATTGCTTCTTGATCTCATCCAGAAAGGAGTTCTTCGTCAGCAGCGTCAGCGTGGCGAAGGCGGATATGGTCGAGGCGACTACCGGCAGCGTGATGTGCCAGAAATAATCCGCTACCTTGCCAAACAGGCTGAGACTCTCCCAATTGTCGGAGGTCAGCCCCCGCAGTGGAAAGATCTGCCAGTAAGAGCCGCCGGCAAACAGCACCAGCAGCAGAATCGCAAACAGAAAGCCGGGGATCGCATAGGCTGCGATGATCAGACCGCTGGTCCAGGTGTCAAACCGGCTGCCATCGCGCAACGCCTTGCGGATGCCCAGCGGGATCGAAATCAGATAGGCGATCAGCGTCGACCAGAGCCCCAGGGAGATCGACACCGGCATTTTCTCCAGCACCAGATCCATCACATCAATCTTGCGAAAGTAGCTCTCCCCAAAGTCAAAGCGCATGTAGTTGCCGACCATCAGGAGGAACCGCTCCAACGGCGGCTTGTCCAGGCCATACTGCCGTTCCAGCTCTGCGATCAGCTCCGGCGGCAGCCCCTGTCGGCCAGCGTAGTTGTCATTGGCGGCAACGGCCTCACTGCCCGCATCCCCGCCGCCCCCGGCGAAGCCTTCAAAGACGTCACCGCCGCCTTCCAGCTGAGCGATCATCTGCTCAACCGGCCCCCCCGGCACAAATTGCACCAGAGCAAAATTGATGACGAGGATCCCGAACAGGGTCGGGATCACCAGAAGAAAACGTCTAAGGATATAGGCTGCCATGTCAGGCGCTTACCTCAACGCGCCGGAGGATTTCAATGCCGCTTCTTTCTCGGCGTTGACCCACCAGACATCACTCAGCCCCAGATCGAACAGCGGCAGGGTCTCTGGCTGCTCATAGAAATTCCAATAGGCCACCCAGTTCACATCCAGATACCAGGTCGGCACCATGAACCGCTTGGCGCGCAGGACGCGATCTAGGGCACGCACATTGGCATATAGTTCTTCCTGTTCTTCCGCCTTCACGATCGCGCCGATCAGCGTATCAACTGCTGGGTCCGCCATTCCAGCCGGGTTGAACACCGAAAACTCGTGCGCGTCAGACCCAAACTGCTGATAGAGCCCGGTCGAAGGTTGCAGATATTTCGGGTAGGCGTAGGTAATCATGTCGAAGTCTTTTTCACGACGGCGGCTGGTATATTGCGCAAAATCGACCCGGTTGGAAATCGCGTCGATCCCTATCTGGCGCAGATTGGCGATATAGGGCTGCACGATCCGTTCGATCGTCGGAGAATCGATCAGGAATTCCAGCTTCAGCAGCTCTCCTTCGGCGTTGCGACGCAGACCGTCGTTGCCAACAGTCCATCCAGCCTCATCCAGCAGCTTCATGGCCCGACGCAGGTTACGCCGATCCGCCGGACGATCCGGGTTGGAGCTATGAGCCATCACCGGTTCGCTGGTCAGCAGCGCTGGATCAATGAGATCGCCCAGATCCTTCAGCACCTCCAGTTCGCGCCCCTCGGGGAGGCCCTTGGCTTCCAGCCCTGTGTCTTGCCAGAAGGAATGGCGCTGCGCGAACAGCCCATACTGCAGGCTGTCATTGGTCCATTCGAAATTATAGCCAAGCTGAACCGCCTCACGCACGCGCGGATCTTGGAATTTGGGGCGCAGGAGGTTCATCACAAACCCACTGGCGGCCGGGACATTGCCATCCGGGAATTCCCCCTTCACCACATCCCCCTCCTTGACCGCATCGAACTCATACGACGTTGCCCAGCTCTTGGAGCTGTTTTCTGGCCGCATGGTGTAAATGCCTGCCTTGAACCCTTCCATCGCGGCCACGCTGTCGCCAAAATACTCGATGCGGATGCGGTCATAGTTGTGACGCCCGACGTTCACGTTGACGTCGTTACCCCAATAGTCGGGGTTGCGTTTGTAGATGATGCGCTGGTTCACATCGACCGTTTCCACCACATAGGGACCTGATCCGATGCCAGGATCCAGACGCGGCTCATCCAGGCGGCGGTTCTCCGTGTCTGCCTCGAACCATGCCTTGGAGAACACTGAGGTGCCGCCGACCTGCGTGATCATCGCCCGGCGCGGGAAATCCGGCGAAAAGTAGAATTTTACCCGATGCGGGCCAAGAACCTCGGCCTTGGGGATGCGTTTCTTCACCGCCTCCGCATAGGACTGCAATCCCTGCTCCAGCAGCAGGTTGTGGGAAAACACCACATCCTCAGCTGTGACAGGGGTTCCGTCCG
Organism: Phaeobacter sp. JH20_08; assembly: GCF_048056635.1. Taxonomy (NCBI): domain Bacteria; kingdom Pseudomonadati; phylum Pseudomonadota; class Alphaproteobacteria; order Rhodobacterales; family Roseobacteraceae; genus Phaeobacter; species Phaeobacter sp. JH20_08. Next base: position 152,262 of record NZ_JAYMVV010000006.1, read on the forward strand.
AAAACCGCGCTTCGGGGCGCATGTTGAAAATCACCCAATCCTGGCTTTCGGGATACTCAAGGCTTTCGGCCAGCAGCCCATAGTAGGATCCCGGCTCGTCATAGGATCCAATCATCAGCGATTCAAAATGGTCCGCCGACATCGCGCCGCCCCGACCCTTGCGGGTATAGGGGTTCATGCTGTCAAAGGTGCCCACCGCCGACAGAGACAGTTCGCCCCCTTTGGGCGCCTTTGGATTGACGTAGTCGAAATGTTCAAAGCCTTCGGGATATTTCAACTCTCCAAATTCGGTGAACCCGTGGCTTTTGATTACCTTGTCTTCGGCATGTCCCAGGGTAGCGGCCAGTGCCAGCATCGCAAATGCGGCAAACCCTGTCATCACGGCCCGGAAAAGCGGTTGCGGATCAATCGCTCGGGCCAAAACGGCACGACGCGGTGTGGTGGGCGTCTTCATCTGCCAATACCTCCATTGTCCGGCCTTCGCTGCCAGGATCATTCTCTGTCCCAAAGCTAAGCGGGCCGACCCCCTACATTCAAGTTCAGATTGGCTGAATTTCCCGTGTGTCAACCGATGTCAGGGCATGAACCCGCCTGCCTAGACATCAAATCCGCACCAGCACACCCCGAAAGCAAAAAGACCGCACCAACTGGCGCGGTCTTTTGATCATGGGCAAAAGCAACTGAAATCAGTTGTCGAGGCTGTCCAGATAGGCAATCAGGTTCACCCGATCGCTCTGTTTTTTCAGGCCACTGAAGCTCATGGTGGTGCCCGGCGCATATTGCGATGGCTTGGTCAGGAAGGCATCGAGCTCTTCAGCTGTCCATTCGCCGCCCATCCCCGCCAGCGACGCGGAATAGCCAAAGCCATCTGCGGCAGCAATCGGGCGACCAACGACTCCGTAGAGGTAAGGACCGGTGCTATTGGCACCAGCTTCGAGTTTGTGGCAGGCGGAGCATTTCTTGAAGACATTGGCACCTTTGCCAACATCTGCTGCGGCCATCAGTTCGCCGAAGTCGACGACTTCAACTACTTCTTCCGCACCTGCCTCTTCCACTTCGATCACATAGGAAGCCTCGCCATGAGCTTCGGTGTGATAGAGCCCCTCTGCGGCCCATTTGCCTAGCAGGAGCACGAGGAAAGCGCCGCAAAAGCCTGCGGTCGCTTTGGTAAGGGTCATCGTGTCAAACATGATCGCGAGTCCATTTCAGCTGTCTGGGAGGGTGTCTAAGGCTTCCCCTCTCAAGTGGCAAGGTATAGACAGCGCGACGAAACGCCCGTTTTTGAAGTTTTGCACGGATGTCGCAGTTATGACCCATAGAATTGCCATTCAGGGGGAGCTTGGCTCCTACAGCCACGAAGCCTGCCGCAAGGAGCGCCCCGACATGGACGTGCTGCCTTGTCGCAACTTCGAGGATGCCATTGACGCTGTCCGCAACGGCGAAGCCGAATTGGCGATGCTGCCGGTGGAGAACTCCACCTACGGGCGCGTTGCGGATATCCACCGCCTGCTGCCCCACAGCGGTTTGCACATCATTGATGAGGCCTTTGTGCGGGTGCATATCAATCTTCTTGGCGTTCCTGGTGCGCGGCTTGAGGATATCAAGGACGCTCATTCGCATCTGGTGCTGCTCCCGCAATGTGCGCGTTTCCTCAGCGAAAACAACATTCGCGGCCGCGTCAGCCCGGACAACGCCCGCGCCGCGCGCGATGTCGCTGAACAAGGCGACAAGAGCCATGCGGCGCTGGCCAGCGAATTGGCCGGAGAGATCTACGGCCTTGAGGTGCTGGCACGCCATATCGAGGATCATGGCAACAATACCACGCGCTTCCTGACCATGTCGCGTGAGCCGAATCTGGAGCGCCGTGGCAACCACGGCATGATCACCAGCTTTGTCTTTCAGGTCCGCAACATCCCGGCAGCTCTCTACAAGGCGATGGGCGGATTCGCGACCAACGGTATCAACATGACCAAGCTGGAGAGCTACATGGTCGACGGGTCCTTCACAGCGACCCAGTTCTATGCAGATATCGACGGTCATCCCGACGATCCAAATGTGCAGCTCGCCATGGACGAGCTGGCCTATTTCACCACCAACATTGAAATACTGGGTGTCTACCCGGCCAATGACGACCGATTCTGACCGGTGTCGTCGCGGCTAACGCGTCGATGGCGGCCTCAGCTACCGGCCCCGGATCGGTCATCCCGAATCCAACCCAGCAGCCGGTTGGCCCGCGGGCCACGCTCAGGCTGAACGATTGACGCGCTCTTCCGTCTGCTTGGCGAACTCGGACACCCGCTTCTTGAAACCACGCTTGAGTTTGGTTTTGGCCAGTTTCAGCGACTGAACCATCAAACGCCCTGACAGTGTCTTCGGTGTCAGCGTCAGGGTCACGGAAAGCCGGGTGCGCTGGGGCGACAGCGCCAGCAGCTCAATATCCATCGTGCCATCCATCCCGCTACCCGTGCCGCTCAGAATCATCTGAGTTACCGGCTCGTAGGTGCTGAGCGACAGATGCAGATTGCGCTTCTTTCCGCGGAACTGAAATTCGATGTCCCAGGCCAGCCCGTTCTCCGGATGCTGCGCATCTCCCAGGCGCTGCACATCGACACCCCGACGCAACGCCATCCGCTCCATGCTCTCGAAATCAGAAATCGACCGAAAGACTTCGGCGATAGGTGCGTCGATGTCTTCTTTGCTGGAGAAATCCATGGGCATCCTGTCGTTACGGCGGATCTGCAAGATCCAATGGCAGTCTTGAGCTGAATTCTACTATTCGTCTCAATCCAGTGTATCTGCAAGCCAGTTCTGCAAAAGGAAATGTGCAATTGCGCCGTTGCGCGGTCTGCGAATTTCAGGATGGCCCCCTTCAAAAACCGTCATCATCTCCTGCCGCGAAACCCAGCGCGCCGCTTCGATCTCTTTCGGGTCGATGGTGATCTCACGCCCCAGAGCCTCGCCCGCGCAGCCGAACATCAACGACATAGGAAACGGCCAGGGCTGGCTGGACAGGTAGCTGACGGCGCCGACCTTCACCCCTGTTTCCTCTTCCGTCTCGCGTCTCACGGCTGCTTCCAGCGTTTCTCCCGGCTCCACGAAACCGGCCAGCAGCGAATACATCCCCTCCGGCCACCCCGGCGAGCGACCAACCAGAACGGCATCACCATGGGTGATCAGCATGATGACCACCGGGTCGGTACGCGGAAAATGGGCCGCACCGCAACTGGGACAAAGCCGCTGCCAGCCAGCCTGCGCCATATTGCTTTTCGCGCCACAACAGGCGCAGAACCCATGGCTGTGATGCCAGCCGAACACCGCCCGTGCCATCGCTGCCAGTTCGGCGTCCTCGCGGCTGAGTTGTGCCATGATGCGGCGCAGCTCCACAAACCCCGTGTCAGTGGGCAAATCCGGGTGCCGCTGTTCACTGTTGTCGACAAAGCTGCGCAGCGCGCTCTCGTCATGATTGTCTGGCTGCCACCCACTGATATCAAGCGAGAACCGTGCCAAACCAGCAGCACAGCATCCCAGGAAGACCGCCTGCCCCACACCTGCCGTCGCCAGGGGATGATCGGACCCGATCCAGGCCAGAGCATCCGGCACAGCGCCGCTCTCCACTCCCGCCTCGGGTAGCGTACATAGCGGTTTCCCTCTCCAAATCAAAAGGATACGGCAATTTTCGCTCTGCCAGCGTGTTGTCAGGGCCGCCGGATCATCCCGGAGCTGTGCGGCCCGGTCCAGACCGCTGCCACCAAATGTCACTTGTTCCGCCTGTCGCATCGCGCTGCCCCGCTGCTACGTCTGCGCACTGATGTGTCGCAGCACCTGAATCTGGCAGAGAAATACATCTATGAGATGATAAGCTGTTTCCTCTGCGCCACAGTGATCTAGAAATATCCTGACCCCTCGCAACAGGTGAAAACCGTAATTCCGCAGCATCTCAAGTGGAAAGCAACGCGATTGATTAGAATTTTCGGCAACAAGCGACTTTCGGGCGTCACATTTGATTGCTTCAAACAGGCAAACAGGCTTGTTAATAAATTGGCAATCAATGCCACCCCGGGGTTCGCCGTGAGACCGCTAAGAAACGCAATATGACAGGATCGGATCAAACCGAAGACGAAAAGGTCGGATCCCTGCGCATTCTGGCGACCACGGATCTGCATGCTAATCTTTTGAGTCACGACTATTATTCTGATCGCCCCGACCCAAGCCTGGGGCTCTCTCGTGTTGCCACACTGATCGCTGAGGCGCGCGAGGAAGCCGCTACCAAAGGCGCCGCGACGCTGCTTGTCGACAATGGCGACAGCATCTTCGGCACCCCGATAGCAGAGCGCCCGATGCAGCTCAGCGAGACCCGCCCGGCCCCGGTTGCCCGCGCGTTCGACCTACTCGGCTACGATGCCATCGGGCTCGGCAACCATGATTTCGATTTCGGCCTGGATCAGCTCAGGCAGGCCTTGCTGCAGATCTCCTGCCCCGTCATCTGCTCAAATATGCAGCTGGTGGATCCGCAGGCTTCCTTGCCTTTTTGCCAGTCCGCAGTGCTCGAACGCGTTTTCCCCGGTTCGGAGGATCTGCCGCTTCGGATCGGCGTGCTCTCGGTTCTGCCGATGCAAACCCTGAAATGGGCCGCGCATCAGCTGCAGGGTCGCGTCACCATCGACGACATGGTGCAATGTGCCGCCCGGCAGGCCGACGCGTTGCGCGCCAGGGGCTGCGATATCGTCATCGCGCTGGCCCATACCGGTATCGGAGAGCAAACTACCGGATACGGCATTGAGAACGCACTCCACCCGCTTGCAGATCTTGGCGTTCTGGACGCCATCATCGGAGGTCACACTCATCTGACCCTGCCGGATCCGCGCCACCCCGTATCCGCGCCTGTGGTGATGCCGGGTGCCCATGGCTCACACCTCGGCGTGATCGACCTGCACGTCCAGCTGCAATCGGGCCGCTGGACCGTGACCAAAACCACCTGCAGATTGCGCCCTATCGCCCGGCGCAAGACCATCGCCGGCGCGGGTGGCATGCTCGTTCCCCTGGTGGCCGAAGACCCCGTCATGGTCGACGCCCTCGCAGAAGACCACGCAGAGACACGCAGGCGGATGGCCCAGCCTGTCGGCAGCACCAGCAGACCGCTGCACTCTTATTTCACCTTCCTTGGTCGCGATCAGGCCCTCGCGCTGGTGGCCTGGGCCCAGGCCGCTGCGGTGCGCCCCGCCCTGCGAGATACCGTTGCCGGAAACCTGCCACTGCTCTCAGCGACCGCTCCCGGCAAATTCGGCGCCCGGTCAGGTCCGTCCAACTACACAGATGTACCGGCCGGCCAGATGTACATGCGCCATGTCGTCGACATCCAGCCCTTCCCGAACGAGCTGCGCACGGTGGTTCTGAATGGTGCCCAGCTGCGCGATTGGCTGGAAATGTCGGCGGGTCTCTTCAATCAGATCGCGCCGGGCACCTCTGGAGACCCGCTGTTGGACACGGACCGGGCCGGTCACAACTTTGATGTCATCTTTGGGCTGCAATACGACATCGATGTCTCCGTACCTGCCAGATTTGCCAGCGATGGTGAGCTGATTGACCCCAGCAATCACCGAATCCGCAATCTGCGCTGGAAAGGGGCTCCAATACCAGAGAACCAACATTTCGCCGTAGCAGTAAGCAGTTACCGCATTGGCGGCGGCGGCAACTTCACGATGGCCCAGGCCGCGACCCGCCTGCCGACGCCCCCCCTGCGGGTCAGGGACGTGATTTGCGATTATGTCGCCGGGCGCCTGATGCGCGATCCATTGGAACAAGCGCCGCCCCCCTGGCGGCTGTCCAATCACCCCTCGACCGAGGTCGAGATCTTTACCGGACCCGGCGCCCGCACATATCTCACCGATCTCGACCCGGCCCGCCACAATTTGTACGGCACAACCGCCGACGGATTTTTGCGGATCGGTGTCAAGCTCTGATCCCCGCCTGAATGCGCCCGCTGCCATGCGCCTTATTGCGGTCAGACGGGCTTGCCATTCCTGATCTGCCCTCCTATATCGACCAGTGAGAGGTTGGCGCGGGCAAGCGCCTCGCCAACCTGGTCAGATCCGGAAGGAAGCAGCCACAACGAGCCCCGCTTGGGTCGATGTCCAACCTCTCACCTCCCCCCATCCCCGACATTCAGTCGCCGCCCACGGCAGAGTTAGCTGCCTCTTGCCAGTTTGGCCGCTGATCCACCACACCAAACGACTCTGGCATTGCCGCTATATATAGTGGCACGGGGCGCCACTCCTCCCCGATATGGTAGGCAATACGCCGAAGAAATACCCCACCCCCTGAGGTAGCGCTTGACGACTCGCCCCGCCAGCCGCTAGCCCTAGTGGCAGATGGTTCCTGCATCGCTGCCACGCGATCAGGATGAAAAGGGAACACGGTGCGAGATGGTAGACATACCGGATCAATGCCGCGACTGCCCCCGCAACTGTAAGCGGTGAGCAACCTCGGACCATGCCACTGATGCCACGGATCCCGTTGGATCCCACGGTGTTGGGAAGGCCCCGAAGTTGCCGCGACCCGCGAGTCAGGAGACCTGCCATCTGATGAGAAACTCGAAACCGGGCGGGGTGTCCTGGCAGGGTCTGCATGTCCGCCGATTGGCCTGCCAGCTCTGACCGTTCATCCCCTCCTTCGCGCGGAGGGCGCAATGAACTGGACTGATACGACACATGGCTATTCCCTGAGCACCTGCCAGCATCTGGGGCAACCCTGCCCGGCGGCAGAGCGCATGATTGCGCGCCTCGCCGCCGCCATGGGACAGGCAAAAGCCGTCACAACCGAGGACTTCGAAATTGCCGGGACATGCGAGCTGACCGCCTGCGACCGGCCCTGCGAGGCGAGATTTGCCGCCAGACATGACCGCATCCGCATTTATTGTGGTGTCTCGCAAGAGGCGGATCTGGCCGGTCTTGACCGTTTCGCGGATGCCCTCTTTCTGCCCTCGGCTGACAGCCTCCCCCTTGCCAAGCTGCCGGATTACCCCTGCGGCTTGGCACAGGCTGTGCCGCTGGCACCTCAGATGGCCCGAATCACCCCTCCGCAGCTCGCAGCTTTCAGCTGAACGCCGCTTTGAAAGCACCGCACGCCGCGCTTGCGCGGCGCCACGCCCAACGGGATATGACCTTGCCGAAGGTCATATCCGGGCGGGAGCATCTCCCCGCGCCGGCCCGTTTCACACAGCCGCTGTCAGGTGCCTTTGCCGGGAATACGCCTCGGGCCATACGCCCAGATCATCTGAGCGTCGGTCTCGATTGCGCAGGGGCGAATGGCCCGTAGCCGTGCCAACGCCAGATCCGGCCGCTCGCCGCATTCCGTCATCAGCCGCAGCACCACCATGCCAGACCGGCCACAGCCACCCCGGCAATGCACCAGCACGCGACCACCGCCAACAAGCGCCTTGCGCGCCAGATGGCTGACCTCCGGCCAACGGCTCAGGATCTCCGGCGGCGGCGCACTGAAATCAGGGACGGGCAAATGTATCCATCGGCTGCCGATACTCTGCAGATCCGTTCCGATCGTCTCGGCACCAACTGCGGCATGTTCCTCCTCCGTGGTCATCGAAATGACCAAACCGGGCTGCCACTCTCGAATGTGGTCCATATCGCCACGATAATCGCCCCCTGCACCGGGCAGCGGGCATAGCGCCAGAATACCATCCGCCACCGAAAGCGCGTGCAAGATCAGCGTGCCCCCGGCCCGCTCCTCTTCGATGTCACCGTGTTGAGATCCATCCTCCATGGTCAGCCCCCACTGCCAATTCACCGCCTGATCCTACGCCAGCAATCCCCCCGGACGATCACATCCTCCAATGTAGCGATCTGTCGGCCCTGCACCTAATGGTTTCTGAAAGCCCGATGGTACACACCCCTTATCCTGCCGCGACCACCATCAGCGGTGGACGCCACGCGCGGGCTTGCCTACTTTACCCGGACATCAACGACCGACCCCCGAATCTGGCACGAGACATCATGAGCGACACAGCAGGCGACACAGCAGACCAAACCTCGGGTCAATACCAGGTTCTGGCCCGCAAATACCGGCCCGAGACCTTTGCCGATCTGGTGGGTCAGGACGCCATGGTGCGGACGCTGAAGAACGCCTTTGCCGCCGATCGCATCGCCCAGGCCTTCATCATGACAGGCATCCGCGGCACCGGCAAAACCACAACCGCCCGGATCATCGCCAAGGGCATGAACTGCATCGGCGAGGATGGCCAGGGCGGCCCCACCACCGATCCTTGCGGCAAATGCGAGCATTGCACGGCGATCATGGAAGGTCGCCATGTCGATGTGATGGAGATGGACGCGGCCTCGCGCACAGGTGTCGGAGACATCCGCGAGATCATTGACTCGGTGCAGTACCGCGCCGCCTCGGCCCGCTACAAGATCTACATCATCGACGAAGTTCACATGCTGTCGACCAGTGCTTTCAACGCGCTCTTGAAGACGCTGGAGGAGCCGCCCGCGCATGTGAAGTTCATCTTCGCCACCACCGAAATCCGCAAGGTGCCTGTGACGGTGCTGTCGCGCTGCCAGCGGTTTGACCTGCGCCGGATCGAGCCGGAGGTGATGATTGCCCTCCTGCGCAAGATCGCAACGGCTGAGGGCGCCCAGATTGCCGACGACGCGCTGGCGCTCATCACTCGCGCCGCCGAAGGATCTGCCCGGGATGCCACCTCGCTCCTGGATCAGGCGATTTCCCATGGCGCGGGTGAGACCACCGCCGATCAGGTCCGCGCCATGCTGGGCCTTGCCGACCGCGGCCGGGTGCTGGACCTGATGGACATGATCCTGCGCGGCGATGCGGCGGAGGCACTGACGGAACTCAGTGCGCAATATGCCGAGGGCGCAGACCCGTTGGCGGTGCTGCGCGATCTGGCGGAGATCACCCATTGGGTTTCTGTGGTGAAGATCACGCCTGATGCGGCTGAAGACCCCACCGTCAGCCCCGATGAGCGCGCCCGTGGCGGCCAGATGGCCGAAGCCCTGCCGATGCGGGTGCTGACGCGGATGTGGCAGATGCTTCTGAAGGCTCTGGAGGAGGTTGCCGCCGCCCCCAACGCGATGATGGCGGCCGAAATGGCCGTGATCCGTCTGACTCATGTGGCTGATTTGCCAACCCCCGAACAGCTGATGCGCACGCTTCAGGACACCCCGCCGCCACCAGCTGGCCCCGGCAATGGCGCCCCCCTGCCGCAGGCGGGCGCGCAGCGGCACCATGCCGGGCAATATGCGGGCCAAAACACCGGCCAGAATCAAAACTCCGGCCACAACACGGGTCAGACAGCCTCCGGCTATCAGCCCGGCCCTGGCAGCGGGCCGACGATGTCGCAGACCATCTCCGCCACGGGCGGCGGACCGGCCACTGCCCTTGCGCCGCAGATGGATCAGGCGCTGGCCCGATACCCCAGCTTTGAACATATCGTTGAACTGATTCGCGTCCGCCGGGATGGCCTGCTGCTGGAATATGTCAAAACCTACCTGAGGCTGGTCTCCTACCAGCCGGGGCGGATCACCATCCAGCCCACCGATGACGCGCCCAAGGATCTGGCACAACGCCTTGGCCAGCAGCTGCAGACCTGGACGCAGGCACGCTGGGTCATTTCCATCGCAAACGAAGGCGGTGGTGAGACGATCACCGAACGCGACAATGCAGTTGAAAACGCCCTGCGCGACAAGGCCAGTCAACATCCGATCGTACAGGCCGTTCTGGACAGCTTCCCCAAGGCCAGGATCATCAAGATCCGCACCGCCGAAGACCTCGCCGCCGAGGTCGAAGCAGACGCCCTGCCAGAGGTCGAGGACGAATGGGATCCCTTCGAAGAAGAGTAACTTGCTTTGCAGGTATAATGACGCTGTTTCCCGCCGCAGCAATTGCAGAAGTCTGTGATAAGGAACGACCGTTTTGGAAACCGGGTGATGGTCCGGCCACCGCCTGGGATGAGTTGATGGGCCTCTCCACCCTGCCCGTGTCCCTTGCGTTGCTTGCCCTTGCGGGCATCGCTCTGACCACACGAAACCGCCCGACCTTCGCAATCGCTGCCGTGCTCTGGGCCGGTCTTGCCTTTGTCGTTGCGATTGACCGGTACGAAAACGCGCTGAATTATGCGGTAGCCTACGACCTTGCAGAAGATTGCTTGGCGCCACCCCACTTGTTCATCGGCCTTGCAGTTGCGATATGTGCCGGGATGACTTACGGCGCGCTGCGCCCTCGCACTTAGGAGAAAACAGATGCTCAAAGGCCTCGGCGGTCTTGGCGACATGGCCAAGATGATGAAATCGGCACAGGAACTGCAAACCAAAATGGCGCAGATGCAGGAAGACCTGCACAATGTCATGGTCACCGGCGAAGCAGGCGCAGGTCTGGTGAAGGCAACCGCCTCGGCCAAGGGCGATCTGAAGGCGCTGGATATCGACCCGTCGATCTTCAACGGCGACGACAAGGAAGTGGTCGAAGACCTGATCCTCGCCGCGATCAAGGATGCCCAAGCGAAGGCAGCCGAGAAGGCGCAGGACGAAATGGCCAAGCTGACCGAAAGCATGGGCCTGCCCAAGGATATCAAGCTGCCGTTCTAAGCTGCGGCATCATGCAGACCCGATCAGGCGGCCCTGTGGCCGCCTTTTCTTTTGCTCCGCAGGCACTGTAAAACAAAACCTGAACAGACTGCCTGCGCCCCCTTGTGCTTTCCAAGGGCAATCAGCCTATATAGCAGGGCAGATAGGGGCGTTAGGCATGATCAAGAACTCCACCACCGATATCGAAGACCTGATTGCCCTGATGGCCAAACTGCCGGGGCTGGGGCCGCGCTCTGCCCGCCGGGCGGTCTTGCACCTGATCCGCAAACGCGCCCTGCTGCTGACACCACTGGCTGAAACGATGAGTGACGTTGCAGCCACGGCTCGTGAATGCCTCAACTGCGGCAATGTCGGCACCAGCGATCTCTGTACCATCTGCGAGGATATGACCCGCGCCAATGGCGAACTCTGCGTGGTGGAGGATGTCGCGGATCTCTGGGCGATGGAGCGGGCGGCGGTCTTCAAAGGGCGCTATCACGTGCTTGGCGGCACGCTGTCGGCGCTGGATGCCGTCGGCCCTGACGAGCTGCGCATTCCCCGTCTGGAGGACCGGGTTCAAGCCGAAAACGTCACGGAGGTGATTCTGGCGCTCAACGCCACGATCGACGGCCAGACCACGGCGCATTACATTGCCGATCAGCTCAACGGCCGGGTTCGACTCACCTCTCTTGCACAGGGCGTGCCCATCGGCGGAGAACTGGATTACCTCGACGAAGGCACCATCACGGCGGCCCTGCGCGCCCGCAAGGACATCTGACACGCCCGTGCCACCCTTGGCCCACGGCCACGCCCCATGCCCAGGCGATATCTGATCAGACACAGCGGCTGGACGCTGATGTTCACAGGCGGAAACGCCGCGCAGTCACCCAGCACTATGCCAGTGGTCGAGTCTTTGTTTTCAAGGAGAAATGGTGGCGTGGGGGAGACTCGAACTCCCGACCTAACGATTATGAGTCGTTCGCTCTAACCAACTGAGCTACCGCGCCGTCGGGGTGCGAGGTACGCCAGCCACGGCCGCGCGTCAAGGCAGAAATGTCAGAAAAATGCAGCGATCCGCACCGAAAGGCGAATTTTTTGTAACGGTCGAATAATTGGCCTGCCCGCAGCTCAGCGGCCTGCCAGCATCCACGCCACAGCCACCCCGAAGGCAAGGCGCCTGAAACGCAAAAAAGCCACGGAACGCTGTGCATCCCGTGGCTTTTTTCTATCTTGCGTCACCCCTGTGCAGGGGCGCGTGTGGCTTAGAAACGGGGATCCGTATCGTCCTCGTCATCCTCGTCATCGCCACCGGCAGGCAGGTTGAAGAAGCTGTCAGCGTCAACCACATCCTCTTCTTCGGCACGGCTCGGCTTGTCGCTGCCACCGAGGGTAAAGGTCTCCAGACCCTCGATCGCCGACGGCATACGGGGCTCTGCGTCCATCTCCAGCGACTGTTCAGTCGACACCAACTTGCGACGTTCGTCATCGCTCATCACACCACCTTCGGCAGCCTTCTTGGCGGCGGCTTTCTGTACGGCGGCATCCAGTTCGGACTGTTTACACAGGCCCAGCGCGACCGGGTCGATCGGCTGGATATTGGCAATGTTCCAATGGGTCCGCTCGCGGATCGCCTGAATGGTCGGCTTGGTGGTGCCCACCAGCTTGGAAATCTGGCCATCGGACAGCTCAGGGTGGAACTTCACCAGCCAGTAGATCGACGCCGGACGGTCCTGACGCTTGGACAGCGGCGTGTAGCGCGGTCCACGGCGTTTCTCTTCACCGGCAGCAGCCGGGTTGAACTTCAACTTCAGCTTATGCAGCGGGTTGTTTTCGGCCTTATCCACCTCTTCCTGCGTCAGCTGGTTGTTGGCAACCGGGTCGAACCCTTTGACGCCAGCAGCCACATCGCCATCAGCGATGCCCTGGATTTCCAGCTCGTGCATACCGACAAAATCGGCAATCTGTTTGAAGCTGATCGTGGTATTGTCCACCAGCCACACGGCGGTCGCCTTGGCCATCAACGGTTTTGCCATGCGCTCATCTCCTTAGTAACACGGTTGTCCCAGATACATCTTTCCCGTCGCCTGAAAGAGGCTTCCCCGATTTGGGGCGGTTTCCGTTGTCGGGGAACTTCAATTCTATATAGTCGCGATGTTTCTATAAGGAAAGAGGCGAATGCGCGGCATCAAACGGACCCTGAAGGCAGCCCTTATTGCGGTAGCAACTGTCGGACTGGGCATCGCCTTTGCCGCGACATCGCCGAGACAGGCAACAGCCGAAGGCGAGATTGCCGGGCAGTTCGACTACTATGTCCTCAGTCTCAGCTGGTCGCCGAACTGGTGTGCGCTGGAAGGCGATGCCAAACGGTCCGAGCAATGCGACCCCCGCCACGATCATGGCTGGACCCTGCATGGGCTCTGGCCGCAGTTCCATCGTGGCTGGCCGAGCTACTGCCGCACCGCAGAGGCGCCGCCGACCCGCCAGCAGACGCAGCAGATGGCCGACATCATGGGGACCTCCGGCCTCGCCTGGCATCAGTGGAAGAAACACGGAACCTGTAGTGGCCTGTCCGCTGGCGAATATTTCGCCCTCTCCCGGCAGGCCTATGCAGAGATCAACCGACCGCGTGCCTTTCGCAGGCTGACCCAAGCCGTGACCCTACCCGCCAGTCTGGTGGAGCAGGCCTTTCTGCAGGACAACCCCGATCTGAAGCCCGACACGCTGACCATCACCTGCCGCGATGGCCACATCCAGGAAGCTCGCATCTGTCTGTCCCGCGAGCTGAGACCCGTGCCCTGCGGCCGCGATGTGATCCGGGACTGCACGCAGAAAAACGCGGTGTTCGAGCCGATCCGCTAGCGCTGCAATCCGCACGGCCAGACGACTCCTGCGCCGAAGCACAGGGAGAGGCACCGGGAAATGGCATCCCTCGCGCCATAGTGACCCAATTTGCGCTGTCTTTATGGTAGACTGAGCATATGCACCACTCTGAGAGCACCTCAGATCCGGACCTGTCGTGCTCACCTCCCTTGACCGGACTGCCGCGCACTGCGCGAACCCGAGAGGAATAATCATGGCACGAACCATCGGAAACCCCATCAGCTGGCTGGCAAAATCCGTTGGCCTGACCAGTTCCCATCTCTCCGCTTCGGTGGACCATCTGGGCAGTGACAAGGCAGGCGCGATGCCCCGCGTGCTCCAGCTGGACATGGCAGACCTCGGTGCTGCGCTGCGGGCCGGGTGGCAGGATTTCGCGGCCTGCCGGTCTGACGCCATGGCGCTTGTCTTTCTCTACCCGCTGATTGGCGTGGCCTTGGTTGTCCTCAGCCTGTCGATGAACCTCCTGCCGTTGATCCTCCCGCTGGTCCTCGGATTTGCGCTGGTTGGCCCGGTCGCCGCCGTTGGGCTCTATGAGATGTCATCACGCCGCGAGGCCGGTTTCACACCGCGCTGGATGGACGCCTTTGCCGTGCTGCGCTCCCCGGCGTTCCTGTCGATCCTGATGCTGGGCCTATATCTGGCCGCGCTCTGCATCCTCTGGCTGACGGTGGCTGCGGCGATCTACAACCGCACGCTCGGGCCCGAGGCCCCGACATCTCTGGCGGCCTTTACCCAGGATATCTTCACCACCGGTGCCGGCTGGGCAATGCTGGTGATCGGCGGCACCGTAGGCGGGATCTTCGCCTTTGCAGCGCTCGCGGTCAGCCTTGTGTCTTTTCCGCTGTTGCTGGACCGGCATGTCGGCCTGCCCATCGCTGTCGCCACATCCCTGCGCGTGGTGCGCCGGAATCTCTGGGTCTCGCTGGTCTGGGGCCTCATTGTCGCGCTTGCGCTGCTGGTCGCTGCGATCCCGATGTTTGCGGGCATGATCGTGGTGGTCCCGGTATTGGGACACGCCACCTGGCATCTCTATCGTCGGGCCGTTGCCTGACACGTGCCGGCGACAACCGCGCCAGCACGATCAGCCCGCGCGGCAGGGCCAACCCTCGCCGCCGACCTCCAGAACAATCTTGCCGATATGCGCAGAGCTTTCCATCCGTGCATGGGCCGCCGCCGCCTCTTCTAGGGCAAAGGTCTGGTCCATCACCGGCGCGAATTTCCCTGCCTCGATAAGTGGCCAGACCACCTCGCGCAGATCCCGCGCAATCTGCGCCTTTGCCAGATCGCTCTGTGGTCGCAGTGTTGATCCGGTCAGCGTCAGACGCCGCGCCATGACCTGGGCAAAGTTCAACTCCACCTTCGGACCTGACAGAAACGCGATGTGGACCATGCGGCCATCATCCGCGAGCGCACGCACGTTGCGCGGAATATAGTCGCCGCCCACCATGTCCAGAATCAGATTGGCCCCGCCTTCGCTCTTCATTACCTCGACGAAATCCTCATCGCGGTAATTGATCGCCCGTTCGGCCCCAAGCCTCAGGCACGCCGCACATTTCTCATCTGATCCGGCGGTCGTGAAGACCCGCGCGCCCAGCTGCGAAGCAAGCTGAATCGCGGTTGTTCCGATACCGGATGACCCTCCGTGAACAAGAAACCGCTCCCCGGCCAACAGGCCCCCGCGGGTAAAGACGTTGGACCAGACGGTGAAACAGGTCTCCGGCAGGCAGGCCGCCTGCTTCATAGACAGCCCCTCAGGCACCGGCAGGCAATGCGCCGCTGGCGTCGCGACGTATTCGGCATAGCCGCCGCCGGGTAGCAGCGCACAGACCCGGTCGCCCACAGTCAGCTCGCTGACCCCGGCGCCAATGGCGACCACCTCGCCTGAGGCTTCCAGGCCCGGCAGGTCGCTGGCGGTCGGGGGAGGTGCGTATTTGCCCGCGCGTTGCAGCGCATCCGGGCGATTGACGCCTGCATAGGCCACTTTCAGAACCACCTGCCCATGCGCCGGGGTCGGCATCGGGCGGGCACAGCCCTGCAAAACCTCAGGCCCACCCGGCTCGCGAATCTCAATCGCCTGCATCATCTCGGTCATTGGCATTCCTCCGCTGTTGTCACTGCCTAGCAAAGGACGGCTGCCCGTCAAAGACGTTGCATTGGCACAGGCAACCAGAACGTTGCGCCCATCAGCGCCGCGGGGTCGACCAGCTGCCCGGCAGGTCGTCGCGCGCGCTCGGCGCCTTTATCTGCTGGGCCAGCCAGTTCGGCCCCACCAGCAGAGGTTTCAGCAACGGGTTGGACTGCACCTGCGCCTTCAGTTTCTCGAACTGCATGACGTTATCGATGCGACGGTCGAGAAACTCCCAGCTGGCCTGGTGGTTCAGACTGTCGTCTCCCAGCCAATAGAGCACGGTCGAAGAATAAACGCCCGCAAGCGATCCCCGCTTGGTGTACCAGTTGATATCCTCCGAAGAATCGCCAAGCGCGGTCCAGATCGCATCCACCGTGCCCCAGATCAGCCGAACACCATCGCCTGCGTATTGTGGCAGCGAAAACAAAGTGGTGCCACGGCGCACGGCCTCCTTATCGTCGACGACCTCCAGCCGCAGACGCACCGCCCGTGCGATCTTGTCGCGAAACCGCAGGCCGGTCATGTCCTCTTGCGCCAATCGCTCAAGCATCAGCTGATCACCACGCCTGTGAAAGGCAACCGCCAGATCTACCGCGCCGCGTGGGCACAACGCCTCCGCCAGCGCCGGGTCAACCCCGGCGTCCGCCACAGCTGCAGAGAATGTCGAGGCGCTCCAGCCATCAAAGGGCACATGCAGTAATGCGGCATTCAGCAGCCGCTCGATGGTGTCGCCCGCCTCAGGCACGGAGCGCGGGTCGGTGTGATCCTCAATCGTCATGATATCGCCTTCCGAAATCTCATCTCTCTCTAATCGCAATCGCGTCTTCTGGACACCGGGTATCACCTGCGGCGCGGACAGACACGCCCGGACCGTTTGGCTCAGCGACAATGACGCATCAAACAGCTACAGGAGCATCTGCACCGCCCCTGCCCGGCACTGGACAAGCTAGCACGACCTTGCTATATGGCCAGCTCCTGCAAATCCTTGCAACTCAACTTAGAAAGGTGGTGAAAACCACATGCAGGTTAGTGTTCGCGACAATAACGTCGATCAGGCGCTTCGTGCCCTGAAGAAAAAGCTGCAGCGTGAAGGCGTCTTCCGCGAAATGAAGCTCAAGCAACATTTCGAGAAGCCGTCCGAGAAAAAAGCGCGTGAGAAAGCTGAAGCGATTCGCCGTGCCCGTAAACTGGCACGTAAGAAAGCACAGCGCGAAGGCCT
Organism: Phaeobacter sp. JH20_08; assembly: GCF_048056635.1. Classification (NCBI taxonomy): domain Bacteria; kingdom Pseudomonadati; phylum Pseudomonadota; class Alphaproteobacteria; order Rhodobacterales; family Roseobacteraceae; genus Phaeobacter; species Phaeobacter sp. JH20_08. The sequence continues at coordinate 169,081 of NZ_JAYMVV010000006.1, forward strand.
CCTCTGAGCCCTTTGATCCGCAGTTCTGGACGCAAAATTGACGACCCCCGAGGCTTTGCCGCGGGGGTTTGTCGTTTTTGCCCTCCCCGAAAATAGCGAGTGCGACAATCCGTCGCCTATAAAATTAATATTTTATCAAAAAATACACGCAATACGTGTGTTCGTTTCAGGAAAACTGCGCTAGTCTGGTTAATGCACGGGCAGGCTGAAGCGTTTCCCCAGCAGCTGCCCGCTCCATCGGATCTGGAACACCCGGTGGTTTAAACCCGGAGCAGGCAGCGTCTCCCCCCCATCAGGCGCTTGTCTTACCCCCTTACAACCAAGGCATTTGCCGCTCCGGGTTCCTTCTCTCCTCAGAGCCCACGGGTAGACAGCGCCCTGACTGCGCTTTCCCTAACAGCCCCGCACCACGCCTGCGCGCCCGCCCGATCAGGCGCAGCCAGGGCCCGGTCCCGGCGGCTGTCCAGACGCGACAAACGGCCTGCCGTCAGTAGATCTTGGGCACGTAGAGGTCATCCGGCAGCACCCGGCGTTCGTAATCGGGCTTGTACTCCCGGTCCGGCAGCGAGACCCGTTCGCTCGGCACCTCGCTATATGGAATCTTCGTCAGCAGATGCTCGATACAGTTCAGCCGCTCGCGCTTCTTGTCGTTGCCCTCGACGATATACCAGGGCGCTTCCGGGATATTGGTGCGCTCGAACATATCTTCCTTGGCCTTGGTATACTGCTCCCAGCGGATTCGGCTCTCCAGATCCATCGGCGACAGCTTCCACTGTTTCATCGGATCATGGATCCGCATGAGAAACCGCAGCTGCTGTTCTTCATCGGTGATGGAGAACCAGTATTTCAGCAGGATGATGCCCGACCGAACCAGCATCCGCTCGAATTCGGGAACGTCCTGAAAGAACTGTTCGACCTGGTCATCGCTGGCAAATCCCATGACCCGCTCCACCCCGGCGCGATTGTACCAGGAGCGGTCAAAGAGCACGATTTCACCCGCCGCCGGCAGATACGGCACATAGCGCTGGAAATACCACTGGCTCTGCTCACGGCGGCTGGGGGCGGGCAAGGCCACCACCCGCGCTACCCGCGGGTTCAGGCGCTGGGTGATCCGCTTGATCACCCCGCCCTTGCCTGCGCTGTCGCGGCCCTCAAACAGAATGCAGACCTTTGCCCCAGTGTGCTGGACCCAGTCCTGCACCTTGATCAGCTCCGCCTGCAACCGCAGCAGATTGCGGAAATAGACCTTACGGTCCAGCATCTCCGGATGCTGTGAGCGATAGATCTTGCGCAGCTCCATCGACAGCATCGGTTCGGCGAACTCGATCTCGAAATCTTCGTCCAACGTGTCCTGAAGTTCAGCGTCCAGCCAGTCAAAGGAATCAGGGTCATACTCGCTGGTCACGCTCGGGCTCCTTGGTCGGTTAGTGGTCAGTCACGCGGCAGTAGCAGGCGGATGTGATTGTTTCATGTCACACCATACCGTCGCAGAGATCCGTCGGCACTCCGCGCCGTCACTGCCAACAGGCCATCGCTCCCCGTGGCGCGACCGCCGACAGGGTCAGAACAGGGAATCGAATAATCCGAACGGGCGCAAGGGGGCACGGTGCGAGAAACGCCAATTACGCGCGATGATCACTCAAAATCATGTCAGCTGCCTTTTCCGCGATCATGATTGTGGGGGCATTGGTATTGCCGCTGGGAATCACCGGCATCACACTGGCATCAACCACCCGCAGCCCCGCCACTCCGCGCAGCCGAAGCGCCCCATCCACCGGCGCCGCCTCCTCGATGCCCATCCGCACCGTACAGGTCGGGTGAAATATCGTGGTGCCGATATCACCCGCTGCCTGCATCAGATCCGCCTCCTCATCGGATCCGCCGCCCGGCTTCAGCTCCTCCGGCAGATAGCGGCGCATGGCGGACTGCCCCATGATCGCGCGTGCCTGCCGGATCGCGGCGACCGCGACCTGACGATCGCCTGCGGTTGACAGGTAATTGGGTGCAATACGCGGCGCCTGCATCGGATCGGCGCTGGTGATCGCCACCTCACCCCGGCTTTCGGGCCGCAGGTTGCACACACTCGCCGTCAGCCCCGGAAAGTCATGCAGCGGCTGACCAAAGGCCTCCAGCGTCAGGGGCTGCACGTGATACTCCAGATCCGGCGTCGCCAGATCCGGGCGCGACCGTGAAAACGCACCCAGCTGACTGGGCGCCATCGACATCGGGCCAGACCGGCGCAGCGCATATTCGGCAGCGATCTTCACCTTGCCAATCAGCGAGTTTGCCAGCGTGTTCAGCGTCTTTGCCCCGCTCAGCCGCCAGGCGCAGCGCAGCTGCAAATGATCCTGAAGGTTCCGCCCAATCTCAGGTAGGTCACGATGCACCTCGATCCCATGCGCCCGCAGCAGTTCCGCCGGACCCAGGCCAGAGAGTTGCAGGATCTGAGGGCTGTTGATTGCGCCCGCCGACAGCACGATTTCCCCCCGCGTCCGCGCGGTCCTGACCACGCCCCCCTGGCTGTACTCCACGCCCACCGCCCGGCCCTCTTCGATCAGAATGCGCCGTGTATGGGCGCCGGTCTCGACCTTCAGTGTCTCGCCGGTTGCGGTCCGCAGAAACGCCTTTGCGGTGTTCATCCGCAAGCCGCCACGCTGATTCACCCGGAAGTAACCGACTCCTTCGTTGTTACCGGTGTTGAAATCCGTGACCTTTGGCAGCCCCCAGTCCGCGGCCGCCTGCATCCAGTCGTCCAGCACATCCCAATGCAGCCGCTGGTTTTCCACCCGCCATTCGCCGCCCGAGCCGTGCAGATCGGACGGCCCTTCGACATAATCCTCTGACTTCTTGAAATAGGGCAGAACGTCGTCCCAGCCCCAGCCGGTCAGGCCGCGCTGACGCCAGCCGTCATAATCCGCCGCCTGTCCGCGCAGGTACAACATCCCGTTGATGGAGGAACAGCCGCCCAGCACCTTGCCACGCGGATAGATCAGCGCCCGCCCGTTCAGCCCGGCCTCGGCCTCGGTCCGATACATCCAGTCGGTACGCGGATTGTTGATGCAATAGAGATATCCCATCGGGATATGCACCCAATGGTAGCTGTCCCGGCCTCCCGCTTCCAACAGCAGCACGCGCTGCCCTGCGGCACTCAACCGGTTGGCCAGCACACACCCCGCGCTGCCCGCGCCAATGATGATATAGTCCCAGTCCATATGCCCCCGCCCGCGACGATCCTGCCGTCTTGTTCTGCCGGAGCAGTCTTTCCCAGATCACGGAGCCTGACAAGCCGCCCTGCCACAGGGGCGCTGCCCCGGTCAGACCGGCAGCGCCGTGGTCTTGAACACCGTACGCAGCGCAAAGGAGCTTTGCATCTGCGCCACGCCGGGCAGTCGCGTCAGATGCTGGCGATGGATGCGGGCGAAATCATCGGTGTTTTCAGCCACCACTTTCAGGATGTAATCCGCCGTTCCCGCCATCAGATGACATTCAAGCACATCCGGAATGCGTGCCACTGCCTTCTCAAACGCGTCCAGCAGCTCGTCGGCCTGGCTTTGCAGGGTAATCTCCACAAATACCGTTGCGGGCAGGTTCATCTTGCGTGCATCCAGCAGCGCGACATAATTGCGGATATAGCCATCCGCCTCCAGGCGCTGGACCCGTCGGTGGCAGGCCGACGCCGACAGGTTAACCTGTTCGCTCAGCTCTGCGTTAGAGATCCGGCCCTGCTTCTGCAACACCTGCAAGATCCGACGATCCGTGTGATCAAGTGACATATGGTGAAAGATCCTTCGTCAAAGTTACAATATATTCGAAGAACCTTCGATCTGCACCTTTTTAATCTGCCCAAAAAAGAAGCACTTTTCACTGCGCCTGCGGCACAATAGCGCAAGCATGTAGGAGGAGTGATTACATGAAAATCGGATGCCCCACAGAGATCAAGCCGCAGGAATTCCGCGTCGGCATGACGCCGGACGCCGCCCGTGAAGCCGTTAACCACGGACATTCTGTCCTGATCCAGGCCGGTGCTGGCATGGGTGCAGGTTTCACCGATGAGGATTACGTCGCCGCTGGTGCCGCCATCATCGACACCGCCGAAGAGATCTTCGCCACCGCCGACATGATCGTGAAGGTCAAGGAACCCCAGGCCGTTGAGCGCAAGATGCTGCGCGAAGGCCAGCTGCTGTTCACCTATCTGCACCTGGCCCCCGATCCGGAGCAGACAAAGGACCTTCTGGAAAGCGGCTGTACCGCCATCGCCTATGAAACCGTGACCGACGACCGTGGCGGCCTGCCGCTGCTGGCGCCGATGTCCGAAGTGGCCGGCCGTCTGGCCCCGCAGGTTGGCGCATACACCCTGCAAAAGGCAAACGGTGGCCGTGGCGTTCTGATGGGCGGCGTGCCCGGCGTGGCCCCCGCCAAGGTTGTTGTGATCGGCGGCGGTGTGGTCGGCACCCATGCGGCCAAGATCGCTGCGGGCATGGGCGCAGATGTCACCATTCTCGACCGGTCGCTCACACGCCTGAAGTACCTCGACGATGTCTTCGGTCGCGACTTCAAGAACCAGTATTCCACCGCTGGTGCCACCGCTGAGCTGGTCCGTGACGCCGATATGGTGATCGGTGCGGTTCTGATCCCCGGTGCCGCGGCGCCGAAACTGGTCTCCCGTGCACAGCTCAGCGAGATGAAGCCGGGTGCGGTTCTGGTCGACGTCGCTATCGACCAGGGCGGCTGCTTCGAGACCTCCAGAGCCACCACCCACGCCGACCCGATCTACGAAGTCGACGGCATCATGCACTACTGCGTGGCCAACATGCCGGGCGCCGTCGCGCGCACCTCGACCCAGGCTCTGGGCAATGCGACCCTGCCCTTCATGCTGAACCTCGCCAACAAAGGATGGAAACAGGCCTGCGCCGATGATCCGCACCTGCTGAACGGTCTGAACGTCCACGCGGGCAAGCTGACCTATTTCGCCGTCGGCAAGGCACTGGGTATCGACGTCGTCTCCCCACAACTGATGATCAAGTAACACCTCCCTCACACTTGGCATCAGCCTGAACAAGGCCCCGCAATCGCGGGGCCTTGTCGCATTTTCAGCAGGTTTGATCCGCCGCAGAAATAATTCTGCAAGCGCCACTAGACAATCGGTCTAGTCAGCTTATGTCTAGCGTCATGAGTGAGACACGCATGCAAATTCTGGACACCGGCCGCAAGCTGACCGCACAGCGCGGCTACACCTCGGTTGGCCTGACCGAGCTGCTGAGCACGGCGCAGGTGCCCAAAGGCTCCTTCTATCACTATTTCGCCTCGAAAGAGGATTATGGCTGCGCGCTCCTGCGCCACTATGTTGATCAATACCGGCTGGAGATCCGGCACACGCTGAATGATCCTGAACAATCGGGGCGGGATCAGGTGCTGGGCTATTTCCGCTGCTGGAAAGATCGCCAGATCTCCGGCAACGCAGAGCAGAAATGCCTGATCGTGAAGCTAGCAGCAGAAGTGTCCGATCTGTCCGCCGACATGCGCGCGATCCTGCAACACGGCGTGGAATCGATCGTCGCCCGCCTGTCCGACTGCCTTCGCGGCGCGCAGGCGGATGGGTCTCTGGCCGCCAGTGTCGATCCAGACCAGACCGCCACAACCCTCTACCAGATCTGGCTGGGCGCCAGCCTCATGGCACATCTGTCTCAGGACGGCGCGCCGTTTGAAACCGCCATGTCCCAGACCCTGATCATGCTCCCACCACCGCAGAGCTGATCCGCGCCAAAAAAATTTTCCAGCCACTAGACGATCGGTCTAGTTCGTAACTTCATCAGAGAGGAACCATCCCATGCCACAGTCCGACAGCACCAACCGCAAATTCGTCCTCGCAGAGCGCCCCAAGGGTGAGCCGACCGACAGCACCCTGCGCCTGGAAACCAGCGACATCCCGACCCCCGGCGAAGGCCAGATGCTGCTGCGCAACGAATACCTGTCGCTGGACCCCTACATGCGCGGCCGGATGAGCAGCGCCCCGTCTTATGCCGCTCCGGTCGAAATCGGAGAGGTCATGGTGGGCGGCACCGTTGCCCAGGTCGTGACCTCCAACCTTCAGGGGTACGAACCGGGCGACTGGGTTGTCGCCTTCGGCGGCTGGCAGGACTATGCACTGTCTGATGGAACCCTCACCATCAATATGGGCAAGACCCCGCAGAACCCCTCTTGGGCGCTTGGTGTTCTGGGCATGCCCGGTCTCACCGCCTGGGCGGGTCTCACCCAGATCGGCCAGCCAAAGGAAGGCGAAACACTGGTGGTCGCAGGCGCCAGCGGACCCGTGGGCGCGACCGTTGGCCAGATCGGCAAGATCCTCGGTTTGCGCGTTGTTGGCATCGCCGGCGGGGCCGAAAAATGCCAGCATGTCGTCGACACTTTGGGCTTTGACGCCTGCATAGATTACAAGACTGATAGCTTTGCCGACGATCTCGCCAAGGCGGTCCCGGATGGCATCGACATCTATTTCGAGAACGTCGGCGGTGCAGTCTTCGATGCGGTGATGCCGCTGTTGAACCCCTCGGCTCGGATCCCGCTCTGCGGCCTCATCTCCCAGTATAATGCCACCGCCCTGCCCGACGGCCCCGACCGGATGAACTATCTGATGGGCCAGCTGCTGCGCAAGCGCATCACCATGCGCGGCTTCATTGTCTTTGACGATTTCGGCCACCTCTACCCGGAGTTCGCCAAGCAGATGACCGGCTGGGTACAGGACGGCAAAGTGAAATACCGCGAGGAAATGATCGAAGGTCTGGAACAAGCGCCCGCCGCATTCGTTGGCCTCCTGAGAGGCGAGGCCTTTGGCAAACGCGTCATTCACCTCGCCGACTGATCTGAACTTCATATGGAAAGGAGACCCGAGATGAAAATCCTGATGATTCTCACATCCCACGACCAACTGGGCGACACGGGCGAAAAAACCGGCTTCTGGCTGGAGGAATTCGCCGCCCCCTACTACGTGTTCAAAGATGCCGGAGCCGAAGTCACGCTGGCCTCGCCCAAGGGCGGCCAGCCGCCACTTGACCCCAAAAGCGACGATGACAGCGCCCAGACCGAAGCCACCCGCCGGTTCAAGGACGATCCCGCCGCACAGGGCGCCTTGGCCAACACCAAGGTGCTGTCCGAGGTGACAGACGCAGGTTTCGATGCGATCTTCTACCCCGGTGGCCACGGCCCGCTCTGGGATCTGGCCGAAGACGCCGACAGCCGCCGCCTGATCGAAGGGTTCGCCCGGAGCGACCGCCCGGTCGGCGCCGTCTGCCACGCCCCGGCCGTGTTCCGCCACACCGAGGGGGCCGATGGCAAACCGCTGGTGGCGGGCAAGCGTGTCACCGGATTCACCAACACCGAGGAAGAGGCCGTTGGCCTCACCGATGTGGTGCCCTTCCTGGTCGAGGACATGCTGAAAGCCAATGGCGGCCTATATGAAAAACAGGACGACTGGGCGGAATTTGCCATCATCGACGGCAAGCTGGTCACCGGACAGAACCCGGCCTCCTCCGAGGATGCAGCCCGCAAGCTGATGTCGCTTCTCTAACGACGCGCGACAGACCACCAATAAAAAGGCCGCCCTCCATCACGGGGGCGGCCTTTTCCGGTCTCGCAGAACAGCACGATCAGATCGCTTCTTTCATGCTTTCTTCCAGATAGATCTCGCGCAGGCGCTTGGCGATCGGGCCCGGCGTACCATTGCCCAGCGCTACACCATCAATTTCAACAACCGGCATCACAAAAGCAGAAGCCGAGGTGGTAAAGGCCTCATCCGCCGCCTTGGCTTCCTCGATGGTGAACAGGCGCTCTTCCACTTTCAGCTGCGCCTCTTCCGCCATGCGCAGAACCGCCTTGCGAGTGATGCCGTGCAGAATGTCATTGGACAGCGGGCGGGTGACGATCACGCCATCCTTGACGAAATAGGCGTTGTTCGACGTCCCCTCGGTCACATGACCATCCTCGATCATCCAGGCGTCATCTGCGCCGGCCTTCTTGGCCATCATCTTGCCCATGGAGGGGTAGAGCAGCTGCACGGTCTTGATGTCGCGACGGCCCCAGCGGATGTCCTCGATCGAGATGATCTTGGCGCCTTTCTTGGCTGCCGGGCTGTCCGCAAGACCGGGTTTGTTCTGGGTAAACAGCACCAGCGTCGGCTGGGTATCGGCAGAGGGGAACACAAAATCACGATCCCCGTCCGAGCCACGGCTGACCTGCAGATAGACCAGGCCTTCCTCGATACCGTTCAGTTCAACCAGCTTGCGGTGGATCTCCAGCAGCTCTTCCTTCGAGCAGGGCTCCGCCATCTCCAGCTCATCCAGCGAGCGCTTCAGACGCACGGCGTGACCTTCGAAATCGATCAGCTTGCCGCCCAGAACCGATGTCACCTCATAGACCGCATCCGCCATCAGAAAGCCGCGGTCAAAAATGGAGACCTTGGCTTCGGTCTCGGGCAGGTATTCGCCATTCACATATACGGTACGGGTCATCTTGGTCTCCTTAACCCCACAAGGCTGCGTTCGGCGGGTGCACGCCGGCTGCGTCGAAATTCAACGGTTCCTCGCGGTCTTCGGCCAGAAGCAGCGGCCCGTCAAGGTCCGTGACCACCGCACCCTGCGCCACCAGTGTCGCAGGGGCCATCGCCAGAGACGATCCCACCATGCAGCCGACCATCACATCAAAGCCCCGCGCCAGTGCCGCCTCGCGCAGTTTCAGCGCTTCGGTCAGCCCGCCGGTCTTGTCCAGCTTGATATTGATGACGTCATATTTTCCTTCAAGCGCAGCAAGGCTCTCACGGTCATGGCAGCTCTCATCGGCGCAGACCGGCACCGGCCGCTCCATCCCCAACAGGGCCTCATCCTCTCCCGCGGGCAGCGGCTGTTCGACCAGCGCCACACCCAGCCGCACCAGATGCGGGGCAAGATCGGCATAGACCTCCGCGCTCCACCCCTCATTGGCATCAACGATGATCCGCGCATCAGGCGCACCCGCGCGCACGGCTTCCAGGCGGGCCATATCGTCAGCGGTCCCCAGCTTGATCTTCAGAAGCGGACGATGGGCATTCTTCGCTGCCTGCGCCTGCATGTTTTCAGGGCTGTCAAGCGACAGCGTATAGGCGGTGATCTCGGGCTTTGGCTCAGGCAGACCTGCCAGCTCCCAGACGCGCTTGCCCGCCCGTTTCGCTTCCAGATCCCATAGCGCACAATCCACTGCGTTGCGCGCCGCCCCCGCAGGCAGGAGCGATTGCAGCTCTTCACGACCAAATGTCTCAGGCAGACCTTCAATCTCGGCGGTGACACTCTCAAGCGTCTCGCCATAGCGCGCATAGGGCACACATTCGCCCCAGCCCGTCATACCATCCTGCTCAATGCGGACCGTCAGCACCTTGGCCTCGGTGCGCGAGCCGCGGGAGATGGTAAAGACCTGCGCCAACTTGAAGGTATCGGGGGTCACGCTGATCTGCATGGCTGTCTCCATCACTGCGGTTTTAGTCAATCTCTATTTGGTCAAATCCGACCGCGCGGGATCCAACCGGACAAGGCGTCGGCAAGGACGCAGGCCCCGGATGTCATCTTTCCCGAAATACTCCCGCCGGAGGCTCCGATCCTGTCGGACCACCCCGGCGACAGCGAGGTTAGATCACACCGCGTTCAGCGCGTCCACCAGACGGCCAGCGCCATGGCGATAGGGGTCAACCGCAGGCAGACCCATCCGCGCCTCGACCTCGGCGAGGTAGGATTTCGCCTCTTCCTCGCTCAAATGCTGGGTGTTGACGGAAATGCCGACAACCTTGCAGTCCGGGTTGGAAACCTGCGCCAGCGGCAGCGCGGTATCACGCAGCTGCTCCAGGCTCGGCAGCTTATATCCCGGCAGGCCACGCATATGCTCACGGGTCGGCTCATGGCACAGGATCAGCGCATCCGGCTGCCCACCATGCACCAGTGCCATGGTCACCCCGGAATACGACACGTGAAACAAAGAGCCCTGACCTTCGATCAGATCCCAGTGGTCGTCTTCATTGTCCGGCGTCAGATACTCGACGGCACCGGCCATGAAATCCGCAATCACGGCATCCAGCGGCACGCCCTGGCCGGTGATCAGAATACCCGTCTGACCCGTCGCGCGGAAGGACGACTTCATCCCGCGTTCCTGCATCTCGGCATCCATCGCCAGCGCGGTATACATCTTGCCGACCGAACAATCCGTGCCAACCGCCAGACAGCGCTTGCCGCTGCGCTTCACCCCATTGGCGATCGGATAGCCAACAGTGGGCACGCGCACATCATGCAGGGTGCCGCCATGGGTCTGGGCAGCTGCCACCAGATCGCCCTCATCGCGCAGCAGGTTGTGCAGGCCAGACGCCAGATCATAGCCCATCTCGAGGGCCGCAATCAGCACCTCTTTCCACGCCGGAGAGATCACGCCGCCCCGGTTGGCAACACCGATCACCAGCGTCTTGGCACCGGCGGCCTTGGCCTCTGCCAGCGTCATGTCGGTCAGCCCCAGATCGGCACCACAGCCCGGCAGGCGGATCTGGCCCACCGCATGGTCGGGCCGCCAGTCACGGATACCGATGGCCACCTTGGCAGCCAGCATATCGGGCGCGTCGCCCAGAAACAGCAGATACGGGGTCTCGATCATGGCGGGGCCTCCTGAGTAAAAGTCGAGTTCCGCGCGAGTGTAAGAGAGCCGCTCTGCGAGAGGCTCCCGAATTCCGCGCAATATCCGCAGGTCAACGCAGATTTCTTCGACGTTTTTGCAAATTACACGAAGATTATTCGATCCTCGCGACGGATGCGCGCGTTCCTTGCTTGGTTGCGCCCGCAGGCACGCGTCAGAGCTGCCGCTTTCTGCATCTGCAATGCTGCGCTTGCACAAATTCCTTGCAGGTTGGATCGTAATTTAATACCAAAACAGAAGGAAAATTTGACACTTCATTACTCAAAGGTCGCCAGCATGAGTTTTCGCATCCAACCCGCCGCCCCGGCCCGCCCCAACCGTTGCCAGTTGTTCGGCCCCGGCTCCAACACCAAGCTCTTTCCCAAAATGGCGGCCTCGGCAGCGGATGTGATCAACCTCGATCTGGAAGATTCGGTAGCCCCCTCCGACAAGGACAGCGCCCGCGCCAATGTGATCGAGGCCCTGAACACGGTCGATTGGGGCAACAAATACATGTCGGTGCGCATCAACGGGCTGGATACGCCCTATTGGTATCGCGATGTTGTGGATCTTCTGGAACAGGCCGGTGACCGCCTCGATCAGATCATGATCCCCAAGGTGGGCTGCGCTGAAGACGTCTATGCGGTCGACGCGCTGGTCACCGCCATTGAACGCGCCAAGGGCCGCAGCAAACCGGTATCCTTTGAGGTGATCATCGAATCCGCTGCGGGCATCGCCCATGTCGAAGCCATCGCCGCCAGCAGCCCACGCCTTCAGGCCATGTCGCTGGGTGCGGCGGATTTCGCGGCCTCAATGGGCATGCAGACCACCGGCATCGGCGGCACGCAGGAAGACTACTACATGCTGCGCGCGGGCGAAAAACACTGGTCCGATCCCTGGCACTGGGCGCAGGCCGCCATCGTTGCCGCCTGTCGCACCCATGGCATCCTGCCGGTGGACGGTCCATTCGGAGATTTCTCTGATGACGAGGGCTATATCGCCCAGGCCAAACGCTCCGCCACGCTGGGGATGGTCGGGAAATGGGCCATCCACCCCAAACAGATCGCACTGGCCAATCAGGTCTTCACCCCGTCACAAGAGGCAGTCTCCGAGGCCCGCGAAATCCTCGCCGCAATGGAAACTGCCAAGGCCAACGGCGAAGGTGCCACCGTCTACAAGGGTCGCCTGGTCGATATCGCCTCGATCAAACAGGCCGAGGTGATTGTCGCCCAATCGGACCTGATCGCCAGCAACAGCTGACCCAGAAAGCCGGGAGCGCAACCGCGCTCCCGCCCAGCCACAGGCGCAGACCATGACCGACCTCACGCTCATCCATACGGCCGACGTCCATGTGGCAACCTTCGAGGCGCTGGCCGGCTCGGCAAAACTGCACCACATTGTCCGCCCCGACTGGCTCGAACGGGCGCAAAATGGCATCGACGACACCCTGCGCGAGGAGGTCACCGCCGAGATCCGCCAGGTCACCGGTCCCGCCCTGTGCACCTGCACCACGCTGGGCGAGCTGGCGGAAACCGCTGGCGCCACGCGACTCGACTGGCCGATGATGCAGGCCGCCGCCCAGATCGGCGGTCCGGTGCTGCTCGCCTACTGCCTGGACAGCACCCGCGCGGCCTCCACTGCGCTGCTCGAACGCGCCTTCGCCCAAAATGGCCGGACCGCCGAGATCCGCAGCCTGCCGCTGACCGGCCTCTGGCCTCATTTCACCAATGGCAACAGTGAGTTGTTCCACACCGAGATCGCCACCTGGATCAGCACCAGCCTGGCCTTGGTGGCTGATACCGCCTGTGTGGTCCTGGCGCAGGCCTCGATGGCCGGGGCTGCTGATCTCGTAAAAACGGAGATCCCCGTACTGGCCTCCCCTGCCATCGCCATGCGCGCCGCCCTGGCCGAAGGGTAACAGCAGCCCTGTCACCTTTCGTCAAATACTCAAAAATACCACCACCCCGGCGCTCAGGCCCGCAGATCCTTGGGCGATCCCATGACCACATAGGTGGTGATCGAAGTGACATAAGGCGACGTGCCCAGAATATCGGTGTGAAACTTCTTGTAACTTGGCAGATCTGCGCATTCGACCCGCAGCAGATATTCGATGGTGCCGGTGATATTGTGGCACTCCACCACCTCCGGCGCCTGTCGCATCGCAACCTCAAAGGCCTCCTGCGCCTCCTTGGTGTGTTCGCCAAGGCCAACGCCGATATAGGTGACAAACCCCACGCCCAGCGCCTGACGGTTCAACACCGCACGGTAGCCGGTGATGAGACCGCTGCGCTCCATCTCTTGTACCCGGCGCAGACAGGCCGAGGGCGACAGACCAACCCGGTCGGCCAGCTCCAGATTGCTGATCCGCCCGTCCCGGGTCAGCTCACGCAATATCTTGTCGTTTATTTGATCAAGTTTCGCCATTTGTTGCAAAACATGATCCATTCACGCAGAGAACGCAATTTCATTCATGCCGAGACCCTGCATTTTCATCGCCATGACTTATGAACTCTTCCTCGCCCTTGCGGCTTTTGTCTTCGGCACTGTTTTCACGCCCGGTCCCAACAATCTGATGTTGATGGCCTCAGGCGCCAATTTCGGTTTCCAGCGCACCCTGCCACATCTTCTTGGCGTGGCGATCGGTTTTCCGCTGATGATCCTGCCGGTCGGCCTTGGCGTGATGCAGCTGTTCGACGCCTTCCCGCCACTCACCTGGATCATGACCGCCCTGTCGGTGGCCTATATGCTCTGGCTGGCCTGGAAGGTCGCCAATGCGGCCCCGCCGCAGGACGGCGAGGCACAGGGCACACCGCTCAGCTTTCTTCAGGCCTGCGCCTTCCAATGGGTCAACCCAAAGGCCTGGGCAATGGCACTCGGCGCGATCACCCTCTATGCGGCCAGCCGCGATGTGACGGCGATCCTCTGGGTATCGGGCACCTATCTGCTGATTGGCAGTTTCTCGGCCTCGACCTGGACCATTCTGGGTCAGCAACTGCGACGGCTGCTGACCCGGCCCGCTCAGCTGCGGGCATTCAACTGGACCATGGCGGCGCTGCTGTTGGCCTCGCTGGCCGCGATCCTGCTACAGGGCTGACACTCACTTCAGCGGCAGGCAGATTTCGGTCAGCAGCTCCTCCGGCGCGACCTGATGCGGATCATTGAGATAGATCTCGTAACAGGGCGCATCGGCCGGCTCTTCCTGCGACTGCGGCAACCAGGCCCCGAACAGATCGCCATAGGCGGCATGTATCCCTGAGTATGGCCCCTTGTAAGTCAGGACTGCGGTCTTGCCGCCGGGCAAGACAACCTCTTCCATCCCCTCCGGCAGGACGCTGTCATCGGCCGTGCTGGCCCCGGCGAAGCTGCGCAGCTCCGCATCCGGAACAGCATCCGGGCTGTCGAGGTAGACACCGATCATCTGGCGCATCTGCGGCCAGAGATTACGCGCGGTACAAAGCGCGGAAAAGGCCTCGAAACTGCGACCAATCTCGCTATAGGCGCCTTTGTGGGCAAGCGCGGCTAGCCTGCGGCCGGGTTCGGTGCGAAGGGTAACGGGTAACATGGGTTCTCCTTTGGCAATCAGATTGGGATTTGGCGGCAGAAGACGGCCCCTTTTGCGAAACGCAGCGGGCGACACCCCATAGGCATCGGCGAAAACACGGGCAAAAGAACGTGGATTGGGATAGCCGGCAGCCTCGCCGATACGCTCGATCCGCGCGCTGCCCTGCACCAGAGCGGTCGCCGCCAGATGCAGCCGGATACGGCGCACCGCCTGCGCGCAGGTTTCCCCGGTCAGGGCGCGAAACACCCGGTGCCAATGGAACCGCGACATCGCCGCGACATCCGCCAGCGCATCCAGCGACAGATCCCCCTCGGGGTTGTCGTAGATATACGCCAGCACACGCAGAATGCGGTCCTCATAGGAGTTGCTCATCGGAAAACGTCCCTCTTCTGACCGGTTTTGGATGCCATAGCAACACTTCACAAATCTTGCTGAGTTGCATCCGCCGCCCCTTGAGGCCATATATCGGGCAAACCGCTCGAGTGAGACGACATGACCCAGTACATGGATTTTGAGAAACCGTTGGCCGAAATCGAAGGCAAGGCGGAAGAACTGCGCGCCCTGGCCCGGGCCAATGAAGAGGCCGATCTGACAGATGAGGCCGCAGCGCTAGACGCCAAGGCGGCGCAGTTGCTGATCGATCTTTACAAGGATCTGACCCCCTGGCGCAAATGTCAGGTCGCGCGTCACCCCGAACGGCCGCATTGCCGCGATTACATTGATGCGCTGTTCACCGAATACACGCCACTGGCCGGTGACCGGAACTTTGCCGATGATCTGGCGGTTATGGGCGGCCTGGCCCGCTTCAACGACCAGCCGGTGATGGTTATCGGCCATGAAAAAGGGTCCAACACCAAGGCCCGCATCGCCCATAACTTTGGCATGGCCCGCCCCGAAGGCTACCGCAAGGCCATCCGCCTGATGGAAATGGCCGGTCGTTTCGGCCTGCCCGTGGTGACCCTTGTGGACACCGCAGGCGCCTATCCCGGCAAAGGTGCCGAAGAACGCGGCCAATCCGAAGCCATTGCCCGCTCAACCGAGATGTGCCTCAAGATCGGTGTACCGCTGATCTCCATCATCATCGGCGAAGGCGGCTCCGGTGGTGCCGTGGCCTTTGCCACCGCGAACCGCGTCGCGATGCTGGAACATTCGGTTTACTCCGTGATCAGCCCCGAAGGCTGCGCCTCGATCCTGTGGAAGGATGCCGAGAAAATGCGTGAAGCCGCCGAAGCCCTGCGCCTTACCGCCCAGAACCTCAAGGAGCTGGCCGTGGTGGATAAGATCATCCCGGAACCGCTCGGCGGCGCCCATCGCAATGCCGAAGCCGCCTTTGAGGCGGTGCGCGGCGCGCTGGCGGAGATGCTGGCCGAGCTGGAGGGCAAAGATGCCGCCACGCTGATCAAGGACCGGCGCCAGAAGTTCCTGGACATCGGCTCCAAGGGGCTGGCGGCCTGACGCCTTCCCCGCCCTGAAGTCCGCATCCTTGCGGCGCCGGGCGGATATCGGCCCGGGCCAGGGCGCATGGCCATCACTACAGCAGCCGACAAAGCCGACCCTCGCCCGGTCGGCTTTGTGACATCAGCGGTGCATCACCGGATGCCAACCAGCAACTGAGCAAAGCGGCCCGCACTGCTGGCCCGGTCTCGCCGTCCTCATCGGCCAGACAGGAGGGATCGGTCATCCAGCTCCCTCCGATCCTCGATCAGCGCCGGCCCTCAGGGCAACGGTACGCAAGCGCTCCCGCGGCCACGCGTCACCGGCTTACGCCGCTGC